>CALZHP010000021.1 GCA_945787325.1 uncultured Desulfobulbaceae bacterium | reverse complement strand
GTAATGTTCGTATTAATGGACGGAATACTACTGAAAATCCCGCGTTTATTATTCTTTATGTATATGTTATTATTGGCTGTACCCTGCGCAACGAAGTACCAGAAAATGGACAGGAATGGGTGATATGATAAAAAGTATCTTCCTGAAAAAAATGACATACAGCTTGGTGCTGAAATTAAAATAGGCTGCGCATATTTGCGCAGCCTATTTTAGTAGTAGATTGTTGAATACTATTAAATCTGAAAATTGAATTATTCAGTTTCCTCTTCTTCTTTTGGTTCGCGTCCGGCTCTCAGATCTTCACCCTCTAAATAGCGCCTTATTGATTCGGCAGCCACTTTCCCCTGATAAACTGCTTTTGCAGCAGTTTGAGGACCAAGAACAGCATCACCTCCCGCGAAAACCCAAGGTACGGAAGTCTGAAGAGTAACTTCATCGACGTCAAAAGTATTCCAACGTGTCAGATCAAAAGTTGTTCCCTTGTCGGCAATATGCTCAACATCTTGGCTGATTGCTGGAATGATAGCATCTGCCTCAATCATAAAATTTGATCCTTCAACTGGGACAGGCCTGCATCGTCCTGAAGCATCACACTCACCGAGCTCCATACGAATACATTCAATTTTTGTAAGCTTTCCATTTTCACCATGAATTTTTACTGGAGCAGCAAGAAACTCTATCTTGACCCCTTCCTCTTCCAGGTGATGAATTTCAGCTGCCGCTGCCGGCATTTCCTCAATGGTTCTACGGTATAGAATAAAAACCTTATCAGAACCCATCCGGAGAGCTGTTCTGGCGCAGTCGATGGCGACATTTCCACCCCCTACTACCACAACATTCGGGCCAAGATCCATGTCTTCACCAAGATTGACCCTTCTTAAATAGTCAACTCCATGAAGAACACCATCCAGGTCTTCACCTTCAACTCCGAGCTTTCGACTGGCATGTGCGCCTATACCGATAAAAACGGCCTCGAACCCTTCATTCTTGAGATCTTCCAGAGTTTTGTCTTTACCAATAGTTTTATTGTTGATGACCTCAACGCCGCAGCTTTTAAGAGCGTCAAACTCGGCGTTTATGATGTCACGAGGCAGGCGATAGGCCGGTATCCCAACTGTCAACATGCCACCGAATGCAGGCAAACTTTCAAAAATAGTACAGGTATATCCGTCGTGGGCCAGGTGAAATGCCGCTGTCATGCTGGCAGGTCCGGACCCTACAAAAGCGACCTTTTTATTGTTTGGAAGTGCACATTCCCTGGATATATCTTTATTATGATCAACCATCCAGTCTACCAGGTATCTTTCCAGCATACCAATGGCCACAGGATCGCCTTTTTTACCTCTTATACAGCTGCCTTCGCACTGAAATTCATGTGGGCAGACCCTGGAGCAAACTGCAGGTAGCGAGCTTGTCTCCCTTATAGTCCAATAAGCCTCTTCAAATTTTTTCTCCCTGAGAAGCTCAATAAATTTAGGTATATTATTATGTATTGGACATCCGTCTCGACAGACGGGTTTTTTGCACTGCAGACACCGGTTCGCTTCCTTAATTGCAGTTTCTTCATCGAAACCGGAAGTTACTTCGTCAAAATTTGTAATCCGATTTGCTACCGCAAGTTCTTTGGCCTTTTGTCTCGGTATAGCCATGCGCTCTTTTGGTTTCATTTTACTCCTCCTGTGCCGAAAAGTATAAAATATAAAAAAGGCCGCCCCTTGAGGACGGCCCATTTTTTATAACTTATTTTTTGGATCAGATCAATGCTCGGTATTGGAAATCCTCAACCTGGCAAGAGCTCTTTGTAATGCAGCTTCAGCACGAACACGATCTACGTTTTCCTTTTTTTGTGCAGCTTCAAGTATCCTTTTTTCAGCTCTCTCTTTAGCTTTGAGTGCGCGGTCAACATCAATTTCTGCACCACGTTCAGCACTCTCGACAAGAAAGGTAATTTTATTATTGGATACTTCGCAGAATCCGCCGCTTACCATCAATTCTTCTTCATTGCCATCCTGCTTATAACGTAGAGACCCTATCTTAATTGTACTGAGAAAAGGGGCATGGTTGGCAAGAACTCCAAATTCCCCGGCAAAGCCAGGAGCTGTAACAATATCTACATCTTCACTGATTACAGAACCCTTTGGGGTGACAACCTCGAGTTTAATCTTTTCAGCCATTATATTCTTCCTTCAAGCGTCTACAGGTTGTAATTATGCTTCAACTTTACCTTTTTCGACTGCCTCTTCTATGGTTCCAACCATGTAGAATGCTGCTTCAGAGAGTTCATCGTGCTTGCCTTCGAGGATTTCCTTGAAGCCGCGTATGGTATCTTCGACCTTTACATATTTACCGGCCATACCGGTGAAAACTTCAGCGACGGTAAAGGGTTGTGAAAGGAATCTTTGGATTTTACGTGCCCGGGAAACAGTGAGCTGATCTTCCTCAGAAAGTTCGTCCATACCGAGGATAGCAATAATATCCTGGAGCTCCTTGTATTTCTGAAGTGACACCTGGACGCCGCGGGAAACGGCATAGTGATCTTCACCAACAACATTGGGGTCAAGGATCCTGGAAGTTGAATCAAGCGGGTCAACAGCGGGATAAATTCCAAGCTCAACAAGCTGTCTTGAAAGTACAACCGTACCATCAAGGTGAGCGAATGTCGTTGCCGGCGCAGGGTCTGTCAAGTCGTCCGCAGGTACGTAAACACATTGAACGGCAGTAATAGAACCTTTGGATGTGGAGGTAATACGCTCTTGAAGTTCACCAAGGTCGGTTCCCAAGGTAGGCTGGTAGCCAACAGCGGAAGGAATACGTCCAAGAAGGGCGGATACTTCTGACCCCGCCTGTGTAAAGCGGAAAATGTTATCGACAAAGAAAAGCACATCCTGACCTTCTTCATCACGGAAGTACTCGGCTGCACTCAAACCGGTAAGGGCAACTCGGGAACGAGCTCCCGGAGGTTCTGTCATCTGGCCGTATACAAGTGCGGCTTTTGGAAGAACACCGGACTCCTTCATTTCGTGATAGAGATCGTTCCCTTCACGTGTACGCTCGCCAACACCACAGAAAACTGAAATACCACCATGATGCATGGCGATATTATTAACCATTTCCATCATAACAACCGTTTTACCACAACCGGCACCACCAAACAGGCCCATTTTCCCGCCCCTTGGAAAGGGTACCAGAAGGTCAATAACTTTGATTCCTGTTTCAAGAACATTAACTTCGGTGTCCTGCTCAGTAAACGCGGGTGCAGGCTTGTGAATGGGGCGCAATTTGTCTGAGTCAATTGGCCCGAGGCCATCAACAGGCCTTCCAACCACGTTCATAATACGACCAAGCGCAGCCTCACCGGTTGGTATTTCAATCGGGCTCCCTGAGTCTCTGGCTTCCATGCCTCTGACGAGACCGTCGGTCTGGTCCATGGCAACGCAGCGCACTACGTTGTCACCCAGATGCTGTGCTACCTCGATGACGAGGTTGTCCGCTTCGTCGTTAATGGCCGGATTGTTGACCATAAGGGCGTTCATAATGGAAGGCAGTTTGTCTGCTGCAAATTCGACATCAACTACCGGTCCGATAACCTGTACAACTTTACCAACATTTCCAGCTGTTTGCTCTGCACTCATATGGCTACAAGCCTCCTCAGCATATCATTTGAAATTATTAAAAAATTGTCGGACTATTATATAGTCCGTTGTTTTTCCGGTTTCAGCACTAGCCTTTTAAGGCTTCCGCACCGCCGACGATATCCATAAGTTCCGCTGTAATACCGGCTTGACGAGCCTTATTATATAGGAGTGTCAAGTCTGCAATCATATCTTTACAGGCTCGTGTAGCATTATCCATTGCGGTCATTCTGGCCGCATGTTCACTGGCGCCTGTTTCCAGCATTGCATGATAAATCATTACATTCATATACAGTGGAAGCAGAACATCCATTATTTCAGTGGGGCTCGGCTCATAAATATAATCGCCGGCAGCAGAACCGGCTTCTGCTTCCACTGCTTCACCGGCTTCCGGTTGCACGGGAAGTAGAACCTCTTCAGCAGGCTTCTGCACGGCAACACTCATGAATTTTCCGTAGAGAATGTGTACCTTGTCAGCGTCACCGGCAAGGAAGTTGGCAGCAACATCCTGGGCAATGGCTCGGGCATTAAACATTTGAAAGCTACCCATAATATCAGTATAAGATTTGCGTACTTTTCCAGTTTTCCTGAAGTAGGCATTACCCTTTTTGCCAACGCAGACAATGGTTACTTTTTTCCCTTCGGCTTCATATTCTCTGATAAGCTTTTCAGCCAGCTTGAATATATTTGAGTTAAAACTGCCGCATAAACCGCGGTCTGATGTAACGAGGACCAGTTCAACAGCCTGCACATCGCGAACTTCCATTAGCGGAAACTGCCCGCTTTCCATATTGCTTGAAAGGTTGCCCATCGCTTGATTGAATTTTTCCGTATACGGACGGAAATCTTCCATCTTTTGTTGGGCGCCGCGAAGCTTGGAAGCTGCAACCATATTCATGGCGTTGGTTATCTGTGAAGTTTTCTTCACAGCACCAATTTTTGTTTGTACATCCTTCAGACTTGCCATTGCTATGCCCTTTACAAGTTTATTAGTTCAGGCCCTTGGAAGCCTTGAATTGCTCACCGAAAGCTGTAAGTGTGCTTTTCATCAGTTCACCGAGGCTGTCATCAATTTCCATTTTCTCTTTTAATCCATCAAATATGCCCGGGGCGCTCTGCTCGATATGGCTGAAAAGTTGCTCTTCATAATCGGCCAGCATTTCGACAGGGATGGTATCGAGAAAACCCTTGGTGCCAGCATATAAGATTGATACCTGTTTTTCCATTGGCAGTGGTTTGTACTGGGGCTGTTTAAGGATTTCCACTAACCTTTCACCGCGTGTAAGCTGTTGCTGTGTGGCTTTATCGAGGTCTGAACCAAACTGTGCGAACGCTGCAAGCTCACGGTATTGAGCAAGATCAAGACGAAGTGAACCCGCAACTTGCTTCATGGCTTTAACCTGAGCGGCGCCACCAACCCTTGATACGGAGAGTCCAACATTAATTGCCGGACGAACACCTGCAAAGAACAGGTTGGGCTCTAAGTATACCTGACCGTCTGTAATCGAAATAACGTTTGTAGGAATATAAGCGGAAACGTCACCGGCCTGCGTCTCAATGATTGGCAGAGCGGTAAGAGAACCAGCACCTAAATCGTCGTTTACTTTAGATGCACGCTCCAGGAGTCGTGAATGGTTAAAGAAGATATCGCCGGGGAAAGCTTCACGCCCTGGTGGCCGACGAAGAAGAAGCGAAAGCTGCCTATAAGCAACAGCCTGCTTGGAAAGATCGTCATAGATAATAAGCGCGTGCTGGCCATTGTCCCTAAAGTATTCTCCCATGGCGCAGCCGGCAAATGCAGCGGTGTACTGCAACGGAGCAGGATCAGATGCACATGCTGCAACAACAGTAGTGTAGTCCATGGCGCCATGTTTGCGCAGCGCTTCAACAACAAGGGCAACAGTAGATTTTTTCTGACCGATAGCAACATAGATGCAGTGAACGTCCGTTTCTTTCTGCGCAATAATTGCGTCTACACAAAGGGCTGTTTTACCGATCTGGCGATCGCCGATAATAAGTTCGCGCTGGCCGCGTCCAACAGGAGTCATTGCATCTACAGCTTTACTTCCTGTATAACAGGGCTCGTGCACGCCTTTTCTTGCAATAACACCGGGTGCCAGAACTTCAATTTTTCTTGTTTCCTTGGCTTCGATGGGTCCCTGCCCGTCAATGGGATGGCCAACGGCATCGACAACACGACCTTCCATAGCCGGCCCAACTGGAACCTCTGCAATTTTACCGGTTCGTTTTACGGTATCACCTTCCTTAATATGCTCGACATCACCAAGAACAGCGCAACCTACGTTGTCAGCTTCCAGGTTCAGTGCCAAACCGAGGATTCCGCCAGGAAACTCCAGAAGTTCCATGGCCATACAATTCTCAACCCCATGTACTCGGGCGATACCGTCACCTACTGAGATTACTGTTCCAGTTTCGCTCAGATCAACTTTGCTTTCGTAATCCTTGATCTGCCCCTTGATAATTTGACTGATTTCTTCAGCTTTGATCTGCATTTTACCTATTCACTCCCCTTAATGGATTCATTCAAACCCGCAAGCTGGGTCCTGATGCTCCCGTCCAGTACCAGATCTCCTACTTTGGCAATGATTCCGCCAATTATAGAAGGATCGACTTCGGTCGTGAGAATCACCTTTTTACCTGTAATATTTTCCAGGGTAGACTGCACTTTAGCTTGCAGTTCCCCTGTGATTTCAGAAGCAGATACAACTTTTCCGCGGCTTATGTTTTGGTCAGCATCAACTAGCGCCAGGTACTGTTCAGCAATATCTGGGATTGCGCTAGTCCGTTTTTTCTGGACCAAAAGATTGAGAAAATTTGACAGAAACAGGTCGGCATCGAGAGCCTTAATTAAGTGCTCCATCACCTTGTTGCGAACGTCCTGAGGATAGAGGGTATTGGTAAGAGCATCCCTTACCTCAGGAATTGTTGTGAACAATTGCTCAAGTTCATTTAAACTTTTGCTGTATTCGGAAGATTTATCCTCTTCTTTGCTGACAGCAAAAAGCGCTTTGGCATATCTTTTGGCTATGATAGTTTGTCTCACTGTATGGTTCCTACCTTTTCAAGATAATCTTCAATCAGCTTAACGTGGTCTGCCTGCTGAAGGTTTTTGCCAATAATTTCTTCTGCCATGGTTACAGCCTGGTTGGCTACTTCCTCACGAAGCTGCATCTTGGCTGCGGAAAGTTCGTGCTGGATCGACATTTCCGCCTGCCTTTTTATGTCTTCGGCTGCCCTGTTGGCGTCAGTAATAATTCTTTCTTTTTCTGCTTCGCCCTGGGCAACAGCATTTGCAATTATGCCTTTTACTTCCTGATCAATTTGAGAAAGCTGTTGCTCGAATTCTTTATAGGCCTTGTCCGCCTCAGACTTTTGGGCCTCTAGCTCTTCAAACTGGCTCTTAATCGCCATTTGCCTGGCACTCAATGCATTTGCAATTGGTTTCGCCAGGAAATAGATCAGGATAAACATCAAACCCGCGAAGTTCAGTGTCCTGTATAAAAGATCCCAGAGCTTTTCAGTAGGTAAGCCCCACCAGGTTGGCCCGGCATCAGCGCCACCGGATGAGGCAATTGCCGCAGACACTGCAAAGAGGACAGTACATGCGATAATTGAAAAAAATACGGTTTTTATTGCATTACTTTTACTGTTCATTTTCAGACAGACCTCCCAAGTATTTTGCCTGCCATCTCTGAAGCGAATCCGTCTATTTGGCCTTTGAGCTGGTCCCGTGCTTCATTGAATTGTTTTTGAATTTCATCAAGCTGAACTGTTTTGGAAGCGGTAACCTCCTGACGTACTGCTGTCAGTTGCTCATTACCGGCAGCCTGGGCCTCGCTCTTGGAGCTGTCGAGCTGTTCCTTGGCTTTATTTCTGGCATCCCGGAGCTTAACGTCAATTTCTTCCTGCCGAAGTTTTGTGTTTTCTGCAAATGTTTGAATGTCATTCTGAAGAGCATCGAGTTTTTCCTGACGCTTTAAGAGAATAGTACGAATGGGTCTGTAAAGTACTGCATTCATGACTGCAATGAGTATCAAGATATTTATTATCTGGATCACCATTGTTTCGTCTATTGTTATCATTTTGCTAGGCTCCTGAATTAAAACTGATTTATAATTGCTTACTATCAGCTGATTTGCAGACGAACGATGAATGGTCGTTCATAGTTTTGAGAGATTTGATTAATACATAGTTTTGGGACTGTCAACTAATTTATGAATAATGCCTCAATCTATTTTATTATAAAAAAAGGTATAAAACCGGTCTGCAGAACGTGGAAAATCCTTCAATGCTTACAATAGCATGGAGCTGTCATTATCCACGACTAGAAAATGTAACTGTTGAGCGAGTGATGAGAGTGGTTTTTTTATTTAAACAAGCGAGGTTTCAATTACTTTGTAAACAGATTCAAGAGCCGCCGGCAATTTGTCTGCCATGGGGCCGCCGGCTTGTGCCATATCCGGCCTACCTCCGCCGCTTCCTCCAACTATTCCGGCAATCTCTTTAATAATATTTCCAGCCTGAATCCTACCAGTAAGGTCCTTGCTTACAATTACAAGTAATGCGGCTTTTTCTTGGAATGATCCACCAAGAACAACGATACCAGAGCCCATTTTGTCTCGTATTTTGTCTCCAACTTCTCGCAGGGTTTTAGGTGAGTCAAGTTGAATTAAGGAAGATATTACTTTGATATTCTTAATTTCTCTTGAAGATTGAATGATATTATCAAGATCAGAAAGTGACAGCCTGGCAGTTAGTTGACTGACCTTTTTCTCAAGTTCCTTCTGTCTGGATAATATTTTATTCAGTTTGGTTTGCAGTTCTTCTGTTGGGGATTTAAGCATTTCTCCAAGGTCGGCCAGCAGTTTTTCATTTTGCTGGCTCAGGTCAAGTGCGTCCTGGCCCGTAACTGCTTCTATCCTTCGTACACCAGCAGCAATACCTGCCTCGCTGGTTATCTTTACCAGGCCAATATCGCCTGTTAGGCCAACATGAGTTCCGCCACAAAGTTCTTTACTGAATGATCCAATTGATACGACACGCACAGATTCGCCATACTTTTCTCCAAACAGCGCAACAGCTCCCTGATCGACAGCGTCATCTTTTGAAAGCATTTCCGTGGCTATTGAAGTGTTGCTTCGTATTTCCTCATTAGCAATTCGTTCAATTTTGATAATTTCATCACGGGATATCGGCGAAAAATGAGTAAAGTCAAATCGTAGTCTTTCCTGGGTTACAAGCGACCCGGACTGTTTAACATGTTCACCAAGTACCTGTTTCATTGCAGCATGTAAAATGTGGGTAGCAGTATGGTTATTAGCAATTTTCTGTCGTCTGCCTTCGGATACATTCAGATCTACTTTATCGTTTACCGATAATGATCCCTCGGTAACTTGCGCTTCATGAAGTACAAGACCGTCGCCCACTGTAATTGTGTCAGTTATTTTAGCTTTACCTGTTGGGCCAGTTATATGCCCCTGGTCGCCAATCTGTCCGCCTGCTTCAGCGTAGAAAGGTGTTTCGGGGCAAAAGATGGAGACGACATCACCGCTGCCAGCATTGGTCGTTCCCTCACCCATTGAATCTATTATGCCAGTAATAACTGATGTGCCCTGATGTGATGTATATCCGGTAAAGCTGCTTTTATGACCGGCCTCTATGAGCTTGCGTATTCCATTTGCCATTGCTCCTAGACCACCTTCTTTCCAGGATTTTTTGGAACGTTGGCGCTGCTGCTCCATTTCATTGGCAAACCCATCTTCATCAACGGTCATTTCCTTTTCGAATGTGACATCACGGACAATATCTATGGGAAAGCCATATGTATCATATAATGTAAAGGCAAACTGGCCACCCACTCTTTTTTCTCCCGCCTTCATAAGCCTGGAAATTTCATCCTGCAGCATCTGTAAGCCGTTATCAAGGGTTTCCCCAAAACGTTCTTCTTCGTTAAGTACAACTTTTGTCAGGAGTTCTTCAGATTCCCTGAGGTGGGGGTATGCCTCATGCATCTGTGTTAAGACTTCAGCACAAATTTGATTCATGAATGGTTCGTTGAGGCCTAGAGCGCGTCCAAACCGCATGGCCCTCCTCATAATGCGTCGCAAAACGTATCCTCTGCCCTCGTTGGAAGGAAGCACGCCATCCGCTACTAGAAACGTGGTTGCACGGCAATGGTCTGAAATGACGCGCATTGCAGTGTCCAGGCTTTGGTCTGCACCGTATACATGGCCTGATAGTGAGGCAATTTTCTGGATCATTCCACAAAAGAGGTCCGAGTCATAATTTGACTGTTTTCCCTGCATTACAGCTGCAATACGTTCAAGACCCATGCCCGTATCTATGCTTGGCTTTGGCAGCGGTGTCATTTTTCCGGTTTCATCCCGGTAAAATTGCATAAAGACAAGGTTCCAGAGTTCAAGATATCGGTCGCAGTCACAATCATCACCCAGTTTGCATTCCGGGTTGCCGCAACCGACTTCGGGACCCTGGTCAATATGGATCTCTGAACATGGTCCGCAGGGCCCGGTATCACCCATGGCCCAGAAGTTATCCTTTTCACCCATGCGTACTATTCTTCCTTCGGGCAGATCCTCTATCTCCTCCCACATGGAAAATGCTTCGTCATCATCCTCAAATACTGAGATCCACATTTTATCTTTGGGGAGCCCAAGTACGTTTGTAAGAAAATCCCACCCATAGCTAATAGCATCTTTTTTGAAGTAGTCCCCGAAAGAAAAATTGCCCAGCATTTCAAAAAAAGTATGGTGGCGAGCAGTGTGACCGACATTTTCAAGATCATTATGCTTGCCGCCGGCTCGAACACAACGCTGGCTGGTTGCCGCTCTCAGATAACCACGTTTTTCTTCTCCCATGAATACCCGTTTAAACTGTACCATCCCTGCATTGGTAAAAAGCAGGGTTGGGTCATCATGGGGGACAAGCGATGAGCTTTCAATTGACGAATGGCCTTTATCTTCAAAATACTTTAAAAATTGGGTGCGGATTTCGTTTCCAGTCATGATTGTTACCTGATTGGTTTGATTGGATTTCTTGTTATCTTTGAGTATGTTGAAAGAGTTTTATTACGAGCAGAATGAGTAACAGACTCACCTATTTCATAAAGGGCAGCATGGCCTTAAATTCCTTGGTGCCAGCTTTATACAAAAGTTCGTATATCACCATTTCTGTAGGCCCGACACTCATGCCCAGAGCTTGTAACCTTTGCAGGGCCAACTCTGCATTTCTTTTTTCTCGTGATGATACCGCATCAGCAACTATCCAGGGTTTATACCCTGCCTGCATAATCCCAAGTGCTGTCTGATAAATGCAAATATGTGCCTCTGCTCCAGCGAGAAGCAATGTGTCAACTGTTTTGGGAAGATCGTCGAGAAGTCTCCTTACATTCGGGTTGGCCAGGCCGTTGAACTCAGTTTTATCTTCACAAGGATAGTCTTTAAGGACCTTGTCTAGTTCTGGGACGAAAGGTCCTAGTCCTTTGACATATTGAGTTGATGATATAATAGGTATATTCAGGGTCTTAGCACAGTGGATCAGCATCTGTGTATTGCTGATAACCAGGTCGGCTTTATAGATGGCGGCCATAAGCCGTTCCTGTGGGTCAATAACAAAGAGGCAGCAACGCTCTGGTTTTATAAATAAATCGGAGTTGTTCATAGGTACACTCATTTAATTTTAAAAGGCTGAGCATTTAGAAAAAATAGTGGCATAAAATATCAGTAAACTTGCCTTTCTAGTCTGTTTTTGCCCCTTTTTCAAGGGACGAATTTTGTAATCTGTTTAACGAGACACAGAGCTCCGGGTGTGATGCTGTCATGAAGCAACTATATTACTATGATATTGTTTCTTTATATATCATGCCATATACTTTGCTGATATATCATGGCACTTTTGTTTGACAAATATAAGTATAGTCGCTATACCCCTGCTTAAGGCAGCAGCTGGCAATAAACAGTGAAGAATAAATTACTTACGAAGTTTTCCGGGAACTATAATGATCAAAGATGAAGTAGTTTCATTTCTTAAAGAAACCCCGCCCTTTACTTATCTGGAAGATAGTGAACTTTCTAACCTAGCTGATAACATTGCCCTTGAATATTTTCCGAAGGGGAAAAAAATACTTGAACAGGCTGGTGCCCCGAGTGAGCATTTGTGCGTAGTTAAAAAAGGTGGAGTAAAGGTTTATGTAACTTCTGAAGACGATGTTGAAACTGTTATAGATTACCGGGGAGAAGGAGAACCATTTGGGTTACTTTCTATCTTGAGTGGTGATCGTTCACGGGCAAATGTTGTGGCTGAAGAAGATACAATCTGTTACCAGATTCCCAGGGAGAACATTCTCGAAATCATAAAAAATAATCCTTCAGCAAATGAATACTTTCTGAAATCATTCCTGATTAATTTCATTGATAAATCATTTGAAGATACTCGTAAGAAATACTCGGAAATATCGTGCGGTGACAAGCTGATTTATACAACCAAAGTTGCTGATGTCATCAGGAGCACTCCCTTAGTAGCTTCTCAAAACCTATCTATTCAGGATGCTGCCCGCAAAATGGTTGATCACAGGGTTAGCTCCGTTGTGGTTGTTGATGAAAACAATGCGCCAGTTGGGATGATTACCGATCGGGATTTTAGGGAAAAAGTGGTTGCTAGTGGTAAGGATGTCTCTTCTCCCATCAATACAATAATGAGCCAAAACCTGGTTACTGTTGAAGCCTCTGAATATTGTTTTGAAGCACTTATTAGAATGATGCGCCATAAAATTCATCACATAATTGTCATGGATGGCAATGTGTTGAAAGGAATGCTGACAAATCATGATTTTATGGTGTTACAGGGATCTTCTCCCACTGTTCTTGTAAAGGAGGTCAGCCAGATTCAATCCACCAAAGAATTGGAAGGCACTGCTTCCAAGTTCCACAGGGTGGTTTCGCATCTCCTGCGAGATGGTGCAAAAGCCAATAATATTGCAGGACTTATAACAGAATTATGCGAAAAGGTGATCAACAGTATAGCTGATATAATTGAAAAGGAAATTGGTCCTTCCCCTTCTCCATATTCTCTTTTTCTTTTCGGGGACGGCGGCAGAAGAGAACTAACTCTTGATTTTAAATTGCAGCTTGGAATTATTACAGCTGACACGGATGCTTCCTTACAACAGGAACTTGATGCTGATTATATTATGATTTTTGCCAGCAAAATGAACCAGTCGTTGCAAAAATGCTTTGGGGATGAAAAACAATACCTTGATCCTCAGAATATTAATACATTCAGCAAGTGGAAAAGTCTTTTCCAGACCAGTGTATCCGAAAGCACGAGTGGAGTCCTTGCCAAGTTTTTTGAAATGAGAGCCATACGTGGTGGGGATGCTGAAGCTGTATATTTGAGGAAAACACTTACAAACATAGCTTCATCAAGTGAAGACTTAATGGAACTCATCGCTACAGCAACTGTTCAGAATAGACCGCCACTCGGTTTTTTCAAGCAATTCGTGGTTGAGAAAAACGGTGAACATAAAAATGAAGTAAATCTTTATGAAAAGGGCATAATGCCTTTGGTAAACGTGGTTCGTATTTTTGCACTGGGAAAGAACGTTGCAGGTGATTCAACCTCCCGCAGGCTCCAAGGCTTGAAAGTGGAAGGACTTGATACAGCCCAGGATATTGAACTTTCCCTTGAATATATTCGGGAGTTAATGATACACAACCAACTCCAGCAGATAGAGGAAGGAGAAAAGCCTACCAATTTTGTAAACCCGGAATCCCTTACAAATTTTGAAAAGAAAACATTGAAAGAATCATTCCAGTTAATTGGAACTCTTTACGAGGTTATTGAAGGTCAATACCGAACAGAAAGGTTAGTTTAGAGAGGATCATGACATCTTTCTTGTCAAATATTTTCGGGAAAGGGCCTGAAGTAGAGCTACCTGACCATATTCAACGCCAGAAAAGCTTGAAAAAGAGACTCAACCTTGGGGGCTCTTATTTAGATACTGATTTTGTTGCTTTCGATACAGAATTGACAGGGCTTGATTTTAAAAAGGATTCCATAATATCTATTGGCGCGGTGAAACTTAAAGGGGGGATAATTTTCCCCTCGAATTCGATTTACAGGATGGTTAAGCCGGAATCCGAATTGAACCACAAAAGTGTAGTTGTGCATGAAATTACACATTCCGACCTTGATGAGGCTGAAGATCTGGACAGAGTTATAGATGATTTTGTCAAGTTTATCGGTGATGCTGTTCTCATAGGACATTTTATTCATATTGATTTAAATTTTGTCAATAAGGTATTGAAGAAAAAATATGGTATCGCGCTCAGCAACAGGGCTGTTGATACCTCGACACTCCATGACTGGCTCTATGAAAATGATTCCCGCTTTGCAAGACATCATGAAGGAATGACCGATAAAACAGACCTTTTTTCATTGGCCCAGAAATATGGTGTGCCTGCAGAAAAAGCACACAATTCTTTTTACGACGCGTATATAACAGCGCAGCTTTTTCAACGATTTATAACTTTTCTTCCGGACTGTGGAATAAAAACGGTGAAAGATCTACTTGCCGTCAGCAGGCCATAGGCCTGTTATAGGACTTGATTTCGTGATCAATTTTTACTTCTATTGAGTTTACTTTTCTTCCCAGCAGTTTGTCTAGTTGCACAGTGTCTTACGGTGCTAAAGATACAAGTGACACTAAAATTTAGGTAGCGTGAAAGAAAACGTGGCCCCGACTCCGGGACTGCTTTTGACCCAGATTTTACCGCCGTGATATTTTATTATCCTTTGACATATCGCCAGCCCAAGACCACTACCACCAGGTTTACCTTTGTTCAGATCCTGCAGCTGGTAGAACTTTTCAAATATATGTTTTTGTTCGGAGTTTGGAATACCAGGACCATTATCGGTAACATCCATCCGAATTGAAGTTCTGTTTTTAGTCAGGTGAACAGTAACCTTTCCGTTTTCAGGCTCGCAGAATTTCACAGCGTTGGAAATGAGGTTAATCACAACCTGAATTATGCGATCCCGGTCCGCCCTAATAAATACAGACTCATGAGGAACCTTCTGGGTGAGTTCAATTTTTTTCTCAAGGAAGAGTTGGCTTACAGAGTCGAGCGCTTCTGTAACTACTTCACTCAGTTCGACCCGTTCCATTACCCATTGAGTTTTGCCAGATTCAAATTTGGCAAGATCAAGAATCTGGTTTGTAAGCCTTGTCAGTCTTTCAGATTCTTTGAGAATAATAGATAGAAATTTTCGTCGTTCATCTTCGCTAAGATCCTGGTTGTCATGCAGTATTTCAGAAAAGGCTCGTACAGATGTTAGTGGGGTTCGAAGCTCATGGCTTACAGTTGAAACGAACTCGTCTTTCATGCGATCAAGCTCTTTGAGCCTTGTGTTAACTGCTTGAAGCTCAAGCGTAGCGGCTTCAAGCTCTTTTGACTTTTCCTCAAGCCGATGGCTGTATTCAATAACCTGGGATGTCTCATCAAGTATCTGCATAACCTCGTGCAGGCTTACGGATTCACCTTCAACAACTGAAGAAACCATGACGCGTGCAGATGCAGCGCCAATGGCTCCCGAAAGTTGGCGTTCGGCGAACTCAACCAGGCTTGCATCTGCCTGAACTCTTTCGCTAAGGTAAATACCACGGGTTTTTGCATAATCGGAAAAAGCTTTGTCCGCCTTTTTTTTTCCTACAAAACGAGCGATCAGGTTTTTGAGTTCTGCGACCAGTGCAGTGCCTCGCCATATGCGGGTATCTTTTACCTGGCTGAAAACATCAACAAACAGAGCGGCCTGGATCCTTTCGATAGCATTTTGGCGGCTGAGCAGAGAAATAGATACAAGGGAGCCGATATTCACAAGCATGGTCCAGAACACTGAATGTGTTATTGGGTCAAACATGTCCAACCCAAGAAGTTTATATGGGATAAGCAGCTCGAGTCCAAAGGGTCCATTTTCCAGAAAAGAGGTAGGCAGCCATCCCGATCTTACAAATGAGGGTAGGACCAGGGTGTAGGCCCACATAATAAACCCGGCCAGCAAGCCGCATATGGCACCCTTCCTGTTCGCACCTTTCCAGTATATGCCTATAAGTATGGGTGGAGCGAACTGGGCAGCAGCAGTGAAAGAAACAAGCCCCATGGAAACAAGGGTGTATGATTCTCCAATTAGTCTGAAGTACATATATCCGAGAAGCAGGACCAGGATAATGCTGCCGCGCCTGATTGTTAGCAATGCCTTGCTTAGGTCTACACGTTGCAGTGATTGCATACGTAATAGTACCGGCATGACGAGATCGTTGCATACCATAGTTGATAGAGCAATAGTTGCAATTATGACCATTCCAGTCGCTGCGGAAAGTCCACCAAGGTAAATAAAAATGGTCAGTATTTCCTGGTTTTCAGAAATAGGTAGTGTCAGCACAAAAATATCCGGGTCAATTAAGCCTTCAGGAAAGAGCATATTGCCCGCCATTGCTATGGGAATTACAAAGATATTGATTAACAACAGGTATAGGGGGAAGAGCCACGCAGCTTTTCGGACATGGTCTTCATTGACGTTTTCCACAACAAGGACCTGGAACTGTCTTGGCAGAAACATAATTGCCATCATTGACAGAAAAGTCAGGGTAAACCAGTTAGTATATCCTCCCGGAAGTGCATCCATCACGATCAAATTTGACAATTCATTGTAATGGGGCACCCAGCTGAATAGGTCGTCCGGCCCGTCGAACATGATAAATGTTACATAAATACCTGCCGCAGAGAAAGCAATCAGCTTGACAATTGACTCAAAGGCAATTGCGGCAACCATACCTTCATGACGCTCAGTTGCATCAATATTTCGTGTTCCGAAGAGTATGGAAAAAGCTGCCAGTATCATTGCCACAGAAAAAGCAGTGTCGTTCCACATCGTCGTTTTCTGTTGTTTTATCGACTCCAGGGCTGGATAGTGGTGCAGAACATTAAAACTTGTGGATATTGCTTTAAGTTGCAGGGAGATATATGGCATAATGCCGACTACAGCTATAATAGTAACAAGTCCACCTGCCAGCGTGCTTTTCCCATAGCGAGAAGCAATAAAGTCAGCGATGGAAGTTACTCGGTATACCTTTGCGATGCGTATAATTTTACGGAGAATTATCCACCATAAAGACGCCATGAGGGTGGGGCCGATATAAATTGGCAGGAAACTGACACCTGTGCCAGCAGCTCGGCCGACGCTGCCATAAAATGTCCAGGCTGTGCAGTAAACTGCAATGGAAAGAGTATAGATGTAAGGATTACTGATAATTGAACGCCCGGCATCAGCGCGTTTGTCTGCATAATAAGCTATGGCAAAGAGAGTACCAAGGTAGCATATTGAAACGAGCAGGATAACCCATTCCTGAAGCATTTTATAGTTTTCCTGGAGGAGGTGTTTTCTTGGATAATGGCTTTGGGCGTGGATTTTTTCTTAATGTAAATGCTACGAGACCGATAAAGCAAGACCAGATAAAGAAAAGATACAGGTATAGTACAGGGATCCCTTTCAGGAAGACAGGCTTGTCGATGATTGCCATCAGGGGGTAGTTAAGAGCAAGTATCCCAATAATCAAGATAAATACAAGGCGCTCATTCAACGAACTGGATTTATTCATAACCCAGGCTCCTTGCGTTCACGCTGTTTTGAAGATGCTGGAAGCGGGATTCTCAGCATGGCTTGTGAAGGAATGTCATGCTGTTGACTCCAGATATCGCAGCCATGACTTTCCAGAACACTTCCTATTGTAAGTTCGTTGTCCCAAGGCATATTAATGAGCAGCATAGATTCCACTCCAGCAGTAGATATCGGTGCCCCATCCCAGATGATATCCAGGTAAACAAAGTTAAGTTTGTCCTGCATACTGATCTTAAATTCTGCCTTTTTTAGAGATGCCCTGAGATGATGGAATATTTTTTCCAGAATGGTGACTACCGAAAAGGCATCAATATTGAACCAGTGAGATGCATTGTTAAAATATATTTCAGGTCCTTTTTCTTTAGTGAGTTTGTGACGAAGCACATAAATTAGATCTTTAGAATTGATATCGGAAAAAGGTTGATACCTGGCGGCTATATTTTGACACCTTGAGGCAAGGGCTTCAAGATTTTCAGTTAGATTAGCGCTTTCCTGGGCAATTACATTTTCAAACGCGATCCTCATCACAGGAGACATGTCGGGAATGGAAGCCAAATTTTCTGCTGCGGCTCTGAGGTTGGCAAGGGGAGCGCGCATATCATTAACTCTTTTATGCAAAAGACTGTCATCAGTGCCGGCATGCCCTGCTTCATGGGTTATTTTATCTAAAGTTATTATCAGAACGGATTTTGAAGCGTGGTCTCCCTCAATAATCTTTATATGGCAATCCAAGAGGGTCGTTTTGTCAGTCGACGTACAGACGAAGTCGACATCATGGGAATTATCATTCTTTAGAAGGTTGATATTATCTACAAGAGCTGTTTCGGTAAGATAGTTGCACAGGGAACAGCCTGAAACATCATCCGCATCTTCTATTTTTAGCAGGTTTATTCCGGCAGGATTGCAAAATAATATACGGGCATTTGTGTCACAGACGATAAAACCTTCTCTCAACTCTGCAAAAAAAGATGCCAATTGTGATGTATTCTTTGTGTCTGTTTGTAATTTCACGTTATATGAATAAATGTAAGTGGTGCATGATTATGTTAATGTGCTCGGCAGCTTACAAAACACCTTTATATATAAGGCTTACGTATCTCCAAGAACAATACGTACCTTTTCGACCAGCTCTTTAGTGGAAAAAGGTTTTGTTATGTATTCGTCTGCTCCCAAGGCAATTCCTTTTTCCTTTTCAACAGGCCGCCCTTTTGCAGTTAGCATAATGATTCTGATATCTTTCATGTCAGGATCGGCCTTTATAGCCTGGCAGACATCGTAACCGTCACGGACAGGCATCATCACATCAAGAAGGACTAGATCAGGTTTTTTTTCCTGTATGGCAAGCAGCGCTTCTTCACCATTATTTGCTGTTCGAACATCATAACCTGCCTGTTTCATCAGGAATTCCACTGACAACACGACATTCGGTGCATCATCGGCGACCAGAATATTTTTTGTCATGAGCCATTACCCCCTGTTTTTATTGATTTATTTTAAAGAAGCAGTATTCAAGAGATGCTGCAATTCAGGGAAGAATAAGAAAAAAATATATATTATTGTTCAACTTCCTCAATCTTTGTGAGTTGTTTTATGGGATTTTTATGGTAAATCTCTTATAAGTTTTGAAAAAACAATAAGATGTTATCCTAAAGAAGCCAGTTGTGCAAGGCCGGGGTTCTAGCAAAGGTAAAAGGATATCATAAGTTGATGCATATTTAGTAAATGTTGTATCATTTTTTAATAATCATGGATAGCCCCAAGTGTGCAAATCATCAAGCAATTGATTTCGCCATTGAATAATGATCATATTTTGTTTTGAGGTTTTCCTGGCTTCAAGGGATCAATTGTTTGCCAACAACAAAGGTAAAATTTCAGAGTGGAGAAATTAGTAAAACAGAATGAAGGTCATATCGGCTATTCACATCGCCAAATTGAAGACCGTTTCAGGGCGACCTTCCAGGCTAGCAGGGATTCAGTCAACATAAATCGACTTGATGACGGCACTTTTGTTGACATAAATGATGGCTTTACAGTTTTCACCGGCTATTCCAGAGAGGACATTGCTGATAAGTCTTTTCGGGCAGCTGATCTTTGGCAGGAACAACAAGAATTTGACCAGTTAGTGGAAAGAGTTAGGGAACATGGGTCCGTGCTAAATATGGATGCCAGATTCCGAGATAAGAAAGGCCATGTCATTACAGGTTCGATCTCTGCGATGGTCATGGATTTTAATGGAGAACCTCACCTTCTCTCTGTTGTGCGGGACACTGACATACTGAAAAAAACTGAAGATGTTCTGGCTGTAAGTGAGGCCCGTTTCCGTGAACTCTTCAACAATATGAGCAGTGGAGTTGTTGTGCTGCAGGCCATTGATGATGGAAAAGATTTTATTGTGGTAGACATAAACAGGGCAGTTGAAAAGATAGAGAACGTTAGAAAAAGTAATATCCTGGGGCTTAGTGTAAACTTCAGCTTCCCTTCTGTTGAGAGATACGGTCTGAGTGATGTTTATCGCAGGGTATGGCAAACTGGAATGCCGGAGCGTTATCCGGTGGCCATATATAGGGATAAGGAACTTAAAGTTTGGAAAGACAATTATATTTTCAAGCTTCCGTCAGGTGAAATTATAGATGTTTATGATGACATAACCGAGCGACGAAGGGCAGAAGACAGACTGCTTGAATATCAGGAGCAGCTCCGGTCTCTTACTTCCGAACTAAGTCTTGCAGAGGAGCGTCAGAGAAGAAGTATCGCAACAGACTTGCATGACCAGATAGGGCAAACACTGTCGGTTATCAAAATGAAACTTTATGGTTTGATGCAAGATGTAAAAGATGATTCCCTTGCAGGCAGACTGGATGACGTCCTTTCTCTCCTGAAAAAGACTATTCAGGATACCAGATCGTTGACCTTCGAGATAAGCCCCCCCATACTCTATGAGCTTGGCCTGGACGCCGCTATTGAATGGCTGGGTGAAAATTTTCAGAAGCAGCACAATATTCCTTGTGTTGTTGAAAGCGACAACCTCTTTAAACCGCTTGGTGAAGATGTTCGTATTGTCCTGTTTATGGCAGTGCGTGAATTGCTGATAAATGTGGCAAAGCATGCCAGGGCTGACTCCGTGAGAATAATAATTAAAAGTAATGCTGATACACTTAAAATTATGGTAAAAGACCATGGGATTGGATTTGACCCTGATGCCGAGGAGAATAAGGCGGTGAATACTCATGCCTTTGGTCTTTTCAACATTAGGGAGAGGCTGCAGCACCTTGGCGGGCATCTTACGCTTGAATCCGCACCTGGAAGTGGTACTATAGTTTCACTTGTTGCGCCATTGAAAATCAATAATGAAACAGACAAAGAGAGCTAATATGTCAACAAAAGTACTTCTGGCGGATGATCATAAAATAATGCGTGATGGCTTACATGCACTGCTTGATGCGCAACCTGAAATAGAAGTCGTTGCTGAAGCCGAAAATGGTAGAAAAGCTGTACAGCTTGCTCTTGAAAAAAAACCTGATGTAATAATCATGGATATAAGCATGCCCGACCTAAATGGTATTGAAGCAACGCAACAGATAGTCTCAACACTGCCAGATGTGAAGATTATTGCTTTGTCTATGCATTCTGATAAGCGGTTCGTTGTTGGAATGTTTCGAGCCGGCGCATCAGGTTATTTGTTGAAAGATTGCGCCTCACAGGAATTGACGCACGCAATCAGCGTTGTCGTTGATAATCAGACGTATTTGAGCCCTGAAATTGCCGGTGTGATGATTGAAGATTATATGAACCGGTTCCCGTCTAATGACACTTCAGTTTCGACGGTGCTGTCTGCGCGTGAACGGGAAGTGTTGCAGCTAATATCCGAAGGGTGGCCGACCAAGCAGATCGCTTCACATTTGTATGTCAGCATCAAGACTGTGGAAACGCACCGGCGGCAGATCATGAAGAAGTTGGATATTCACAGTGTTGCCGATCTGACTAAATACGCAATCCGTGAAGGGATTACTTCAATCGAACCGTAGATGCGTAACCATTGAATTTCAACTTTTCTCTCCCCCATATATAATCGTTTTTTTACCAGTCAAAAAACTATCAGGTTTTTCGAGGCAAAAATTCCGGGATTCCCCTATAGGCTTTCTGGCGTGTTTGTGAATATTGTTTCTACTCAGTAGTAGCTGAGAAAGAAGGAATTTTCCCAGGCAAAAATGCCATTTAGTGGCATCTGGAATGTCGCAATAATTCTGTTGACATGTACCACAAAGTGGTATTTTATGGTCAAGTGGATGGTTGCCGCTGAGATAAAGGGGAAAATTGTCAGTGGTATCAATAGGTTAATTTTAACGTAATCAGGAAAAGAGGAAGAAGTGTATAAGAGGTAGTCCGCGGCCGATTATTATGGTGCAAAGGGGGTGATGAAGAGGACAGAGGGTCGGCAGCATAAATCCAAAATCTTAAAGTAAATAAATAAAGGAGGGGAGTTTTGACAACTGCAACCGTATGGCTATTTATCTTTGTCGCCATGTATTGGGCCTATTGTGTTTTTTGGGGAATTAAAGGCGCCCGGTCGGCTAAGACAGCTTCTGACTATTTTATTGCCGGTAGAACAATCCCAATCTGGGTTTTTGTTCTTGCGGCAACAGCGACAAGTTTCTCCGGCTGGACCTTTATGGGACATCCTGGACTTGTTTATCGTGATGGTTTCCAGTATGCATACGCATCATTTTACGCCATCACAATTCCATTTACAGGAATCATCTTCCTTAAGCGGCAGTGGATTCTCGGTAAACGTTTCGGTTTTGTAACGCCTGGCGAGATGTTCGCTGACTATTTCAAATCAGATGCGATGCGGATTCTTACCGTTATCGTTGCCATGATTTTCTCCGTGCCCTATCTTGGCGTACAGCTGCGGGCATCGGGATTCCTTTTTAACGTATTGACAGACGGTATGCTGGGTGTTGAGACCGGCATGTGGATGCTGTCGATTGTTGTTATCATCTATGTTGCATCCGGTGGTCTACGAGCTGTTGCATACGTTGACACCGTGCAATGCGTATTATTGGCCGGCGGCATTTTTGCCATCGGTATCATAACACTGAACGCTGTTGGCGGTTGGGGTCCTCTCAATGACGGTATCGCTCAGCTTGCTGCATTGGATACCAAAAGAACACCTGATGACTACAGTCATTATATCGCCATTCCCGGTGTCATACAGTTTGTGAAATCCGGGCCTTCTGCAGCTGGTGGCGCGTGGACAGGTATAATGTGTCTTACTTACATGTTCGCCCTTATGGGAATTCAGTCGGCACCGGCCTTTTCCATGTGGTCATTTGCCAACAAAAATCCTCGTCCATTCGCACCTCAGCAGGTATGGGCCTCTTCAGCCGGTATCGGCTTCATCCTTATCATTTTCACCGCTATTCAGGGCCTCGGTGGTCACCTGATCGGTGCTGACGCTGCAATGCTTGCCGCCGGTAAAGCTAAAGACGTACTGCAGCTTCCCACAGGCGATATCATGAAAATGCCTGGTAAGCAGGGAATGATCGTACCAGCCATTATATATCTTCTTTCTGACACTGCGCCCTGGCTCGTTGGTCTGCTGGCAGTTTGTGCCCTTGCGGCAATGCAGTCTACCGGTGCAGCCTACATGTCTACTGCTGGTGGTATGTTGACCAGGGACCTTTATAAAAGATACATCAACCCTGAAGCTTCCCATACAACCCAGAAACTTTTTGGACGTATCGGTGTTGTTATCATCTGTGGTCTTGCTCTTGTAGTTGCTACCACATCCAAAGACGCTCTCGTACTTCTGGGCGGTCTAGCTGTTGCGTACGGATTCCAGATGTGGCCTGCACTTATTGGTGTTTGCTGGTGGCCATGGCTGACCAGAAGAGGCGTTACAGTTGGCCTTATCGCTGGTCTTATCGCTGTAACCTGTACGGAAACTATCGGACAGAAATGGTTCGGTATTACGGCATGGGGTCGCTGGCCCTGGACCATACATTCCGCGGGCTGGGGTATTTTCTTCAACCTCGGACTGGCAATCATTATCTCCGCAATGACCCAGGATGATGAGGCAACCGCTCACAGGATGAAGTTCCACGACTATCTTAAAGAGCACTGTACACTTCCGGCTAACCTGCAGGGCCTGAAGCCCATGGCTTGGATTATTGTAATCGTATGGTTTATTTTTGCCATCGGTCCGGGCGCAGTAATCGGAAACACAATTTTCGGCAGTCCCAATGATCAGGCAACATGGGTATTCGGCATGCCTTCAATCTGGGTATGGCAGATCATATGGTGGTTCCTTGGTGTTTGCATGATGTGGCTCTTGGCCTACAAGATGCAGATGTCAACCATGCCGGAAACAGAAATTGTTGCCCTTGTCGATGACATCGGCGATGTTTCCAAGGCGAGGCTTGACGTAGACAAACCGTAAACCTTTTCCATGGGGCTCCGAGATCCCGGTTCTCTAACCGGGGTCTGGGGCCTCGTGTATTTGTTCAAACAAATGATGACTTTTTTTTATAGTATCACTTCTATACTGCTGGGAATTATTCTATTTTTCCCTGTACGGAAGTTTATTCTTGCTCTCAATGTTAATCGCCATCAGTCAAAGGCTAACAGGGCGATTACAGACAAAGAGCTGGAAGTCTTAAAAGGAAAGGTGACGATTGCAGCAGTAATAATTGCCGTTACTTTTGCATTTCTGTACAATAAAATATTGATACTCAACTTTTATTAATTTTATACAGGTTTCGGAACCCATGAATCAATCCGTTTCTAGGCCAATGGTTGCCTTGTTGTTGGTAATCGGGGTCGCTGCTTTTGTGTTTTACTGGCGTGTGGGAACGGAAAAAGTTCCTGGAAATTATAATGTTACAAAAGGGAACTATCGTCTTGAAGACGGCCAATATGATGAGGCCATCAAGGAATTTACTACAGCAATTTCCCATAACAGCGAACATGTCAGTGCCCATCTAGGTCTTGCCATAACATATATGCAGATGGGAAGGGATAATGAAGCGCTTGAAGAATTTAATACGACAATAACGCTGGATCCCAACCTTGCCGCAGCTTTTGCGGATAGAGGCATCCTTTATGATCGAATGGGAAGATATGAGGAGGCACTTGCCGATTATAAGAAATCCATTGCACTCGACCCGGAAGTTTTAGAAGGTCCGGGCTTTCTATGGAGATTTATGCGAAATATTGACAAAAAACCACCAACCATAGCGGACCGTGCCCGTTATTTAGAAGAAGAACTGCAGAAACCGGCTGATAAGCGGACTCTACAAGTTCCAGAAATTGACGAAGAGCAGAGAATGTACAAGCTGAAAAAGTGACACAACATGGAATTATATTATTTGAAGGAGTTTGATGATGAGCGAAAAAGACGAAATGGAAGTATCAGAATCCCAAATTGCGGTGCACTGGCAGGAAGAGGACTATTACTACCCCTCGGAAGAGTTTATTGCACAGGCGAATGTCAACGATAAATCAATCTATGACCGCTTCAGCCTGGACAATTTTCCGGATTGTTTTAAGGAATATGCAGATCTTCTCGATTGGGACGAGACCTGGCATACTACTTTAGATACCAGTGATGCTCCCCTCTGGAAGTGGTTTGTCGGCGGTAAGCTCAACGTCAGCTATAACTGTATTGACAGGCATCTTGCAAAAAATAAAAATAAAACAGCGATCCATTTTGTGCCGGACTCAGAAGATGACAGAATCGAGCATATCACCTACCAGGAACTGTATACCAGGGTCAATGAGGTTGCCGCACTGTTGCGTGATTTCTGCGGACTGAAAGCAGGGGATCGTGTAACCATCCATCTGCCGATGACCGCGGAACTGCCAATTACCATGCTGGCCTGTGCCCGCCTGGGCGTTATCCACTCTGTTGTTTTCGGTGGCTTCAGTCCGTCGGCTTGCTCTGACCGTGCCGTTGATTCCCAAAGCCGCACGTTGATCACCATCGACGGCTACTACCGCGGCGGCAAATGGATCGACCATAAGGCCAACGCTGACGAGGCTTATGAGGTCAGCAAAAAAGAAGGACACACAATTGAGAAGGTTTTGGTCTGGCAGCGTCATCCGGGTAAATACGGCAGCAACTCACCATTGGTTGATGGCCGTGACTACTCTATGAACGATGTATTGAAAGATTATAAAAGAGTCAAGGTGGATCCGGTTTCCATGCCGGCTGAGGCCCCGTTATTCCTCATGTATACCAGTGGCACAACAGGTAAACCTAAGGGCTGCCAGCATTCTACCGGCGGGTACCTTTCCTATGCTGCTGGAACCTCAAAGTATATCCAGGATATCCATCCTGAAGACGTCTACTGGTGTATGGCGGACATCGGCTGGATCACGGGTCACTCCTATATCGTTTATGGCCCGCTTTCCATCTGTGCCTCTTCGGTTGTCTATGAAGGTGTTCCTAACTATCCGGATGCCGGACGCTGCTGGCGTATCGCCGAAGAGCTGGATGTTAATATTTTCCATACCGCGCCGACAGTTATCAGGGCACTCAGAAAAATTGGACCGGATGAGCCTGCAAAGTACAACTACAATTTCAAGCATATGACCACAGTAGGCGAGCCCATCGAACCCTCAGTATGGAAATGGTACCATGAGGTGATCGGCAAAGGAAAAGCGGTTATTGTCGACACGTGGTGGCAGACAGAGACGGGTGGTTTTCTCTGTACTACCCTGCCGGGCATTTCTCCCATGAAACCTGGTAGCGCCGGGCCGGGTGCGCCTGGTATCCATCCGATTGTTCTGGATGAAGACGGTAAAGAAATTTTGCCAGGAGAAGGTAAAGCCGGCAATATCTGTATCAAGAACCCCTGGCCGGGTGCCTTCCAGACTGTCTGGGGCGACCGTGATCGCTATATCGATTCATATTATGGACAGTACTGCACGGACCGCAACAGCAAGGATTGGCGTGACTGGCCATACCTGGCCGGTGATGCGGCAGTGGTAGCTGCTGACGGATATTTCCGTATCCTGGGCCGAATTGACGATGTTATCAACGTCTCCGGCCATAGGCTTGGCACCAAAGAGATTGAGTCTGCAGCGCTGAATGTTGAAGAACTGGCTGAAGCTGCTGTTGTTCCGGTAGCTCATGAAATCAAGGGTAAGGAGCCTGATCTCTATGTTTCCCTCAGGCCCGGATTTGAAGCATCCGATGAGCTTGCCAAGAAGATTTCTGAACGTGTTTGTACTGATATCGGTAAGATTGCTAGGCCACGCAAGGTATGGATTGTGCCTGACATGCCAAAAACCCGTTCTGGCAAAATCATGCGACGTGTTCTTGGTGCTATCTCCAACAAAGGTGATGTTGGCAACGTTATGACTCTGGCTAATCCTGAAATAGTTGATGAAATCAAGAAAATGGTTCAGGATTAACAAGTCATTACCGACTTATTGCAATCGAAGTTTTAACAATCATTGCGAAAAACGCAGAATCCCCTTTACCGGGGATTCTGCGTTTTTTTTTGAAAAACATTTTTGATGAAGGATATTTGCTTGTTTTTTTTATGAAAATAGTGATATTAGAGATGTGTGTTTCAGTAATTAAACTTTGATATATCAGGTCCGCCTGCGGTTATTCTTTGAAAAAAATGACTTACCGCTTTCAAATAGTCGTCTTTGAAACAGATTAACAGATTTGTTGTATAATCTTAATTCTGCAGACAGGTACAAACCAGTTATGAAGAAACGCTCAATTGCAGACCAGGAATCCCGAAAAATACTTCAGGAACAAAAAGATACTCTCCAAAAAGTAGAATCCTATCCTTACAGTGAGTATCTCAGGGCGGTAATGAATACCTCTGTTTATACATGTACTGAAGATGCAATGTTGCGTGATGTACTACAGGGGATGATTTCTAGGAAGATTTCCAGTGCCATCGTGGTGGATAAGGGGCGTAAACCAGTTGGTATACTTACTGAGCGGGACATAATGCAGCGTGTTGTGTCAAAAGAATGCGCTGACATATCTTTGACCCCGATTACGTCGGTAATGACCCCAGACCCTGTTGTTCTCCGCCCTCACAATTCTATTTACAGAGCTCTTTCGGTCCTGTCCACTAAAGGTATTAAGCACCTTCCGCTGGTGGAAAATGACAAGATTGCAGGTATTGTTACCATGCGTCAGCTACTGAAACTTCGCTATCCTGAACCCATGACCCTCATAGAAGGTATATGGGAAGCGACAGACGCTGCGGCACTCAGAAGAGTGAGGGACAAGTTACCCGCTATAGCAGACTCACGCTTGCAAAGCGGTCGAAAGGCACATGATATTGTAGTGATGATTTCACTGGTTAATCGTGATATTCACCGTAAGATCCTGGAAATGTCAATCAAAGAGATGGGTGAGCCACCTGCACCGATAAGTGTTTATCTGACCGGTAGCCACGGCCGTCTCGAAAACCTGCTGGTCACAGATCAAGACCACGGTATGATTATTGCCGATAATGATAATGAAAGCCAGTATGACGAATATTACATTGAACTGACCAGTAAATTTTCAGCACGACTTGCTGAGGCTGATTTTGAATTATGTTCAGGGTACATTATGAGCAGTAATCCATTGTGGCGCAAGAGTGTTTCTGAGTGGAAACAGCAGATTCGTTACTGGTTTGAGAAGCAGGTGCGTGAACTTGGCAGGTTTTCAACTGTGCTTTTTGATGCCTCGCATGTTTATGGAGCCCGTGCTCTTTTCAGGGATGTTCGAGATTTTGCCTTTTCGCAGATCTCTATGCACCGTGATGTCCTGCAGGTAATGCATGAAGAGGAAGGTGGTCACAAGGTACCTTTGGGCTTGCTAGGAAGGTTTATCACCGAAAAGGACCAGATGCATCGGGGTGAAATTGCTATAAAAAGGAGTGGTTTGCTTTTTGTGGTTGAAGGCGTTCGTATTTTGGCCTTAATGCATGGCATTAAGGATACGGCTACGCTCAAAAGGCTTGAAGCCCTAGTAAAAGGCGGCTTTATCCATCCAGACGATGGCGAATATTTCGAGTCTGCTTACCTGTTCTTGCTGCAATTGGCTCTCGAAACCGAGGTGAAAAAAATAATGAATAACAAACCCGTCGATACCTATATAAAACCTGAAAACCTTTCCAAGCTTGACCGAGAAACACTTCGCCACGCATATAAGGCTGTATCCTCTCTACAGGAACTGGTTGCATCGGAATTCGGAGAGCTGGTGATTTAGACAGGATGAGAAATCTAAACTTTTCGATCAATGGGGCTCCTTATCTCATCACTAACGCTCTCAGCAATGTGCGTATATATCCTTGTGGAGTTGATATGCTTGTGCCCCATAATTTCCTGAGTTGTTTCGATGTCGTAACCATCCTCCAGAAGATGTGTCGCAAAACTGTGCCGGAAAGTATGGCACGATGCAGCCTTTCTTAAACCTGACTCACGAATGGCTTTTTTCACAGCACGCTGCAGCACTGTTTCCGCCAGATGATGGCGACGCATAACCTTGGACTGAGCATCCATAGATCTCCTTGCGGCAGGGAATACCCATTGCCATTCCCACTTCAGTCCTGACTTGGGAAGCCGCGCTTCAATTGCAGGTGGTAAATAGACATTGCCAAAACCGTGCTCAAGGTCGCTAGTGTGTATTTCCTTTACCCGCACAAGGTGCTGCTTAAGAGGTGTTATAAGTGTTTCAGGGAGAATAGTTTTCCTGTCTTCATTTCCCTTGGCATCGCGAACTGTAATTTCCTTCTTTTTTAGATTGATGTCACCAATCCTTAAGCGCATGCATTCCATGAGCCTCAGTCCAGAGCCGTATAAAAGGCTAGCCATCAACCACTTTGTTCCTTCAAGTCTGGCAATAACCTTTGCTGCTTCATCGCGAGTAAAAACTACAGGTAGTTTGCCGGGTTTTTTTGATTTTTTGATTTCTTCTAGTTTAGGAAGGTCTTTCTTTAATATCTGAGTGTAAAGAAAAACAATGGCGTTTTGTGCCTGATTTCGGGTGGACGGTGCGACTTTCATAGTATCAGTGAGAAACTCGAGAAACTCTGATATTTCTGTTTCGCCCATCTGCATGGGGTGCTGCTTTTTGTGGTATAAAATAAAGCGTTTTATCCAGTTCAGGTAAGCTTCTTCGGTCCGTATGCTGTACTGCTTTTCGCGGATTAAATTTCTTACGTGGTCTAGAAGTTTCGGCTTTTCCATATCGCTATTCTCCAAAACTAATCTTATTGTTCCGAAAGAATGTCTAATGCTTCATTGCACGTTACTGGTCTAGCATTCCAAGATCTTTCACGCCCCAGAAATCATGTCCACTTATAACGTTACCGTCAATTATGGTCAAGATATTTTGGCGTAAAAAATTTTAAAGATATTTATTATTGATATATAATATATTGAAATTAATATTATAAATAAAAAAATATACTAATAATGCGCGAAACATTATGTTTTCATATATAAATCAGCCGTAATATAATACTACATTGAAAAGAAAAAAACTTGATGCTCAGGATCAAGATATTTGAGTATTGTTATAAACATTAATGGTAGACATACGTAAACGTAGTCAGTTTTAAATGTTAGTACCATCGGAAAAGATGACTAATGACTGGGTTACAGTAGTATTTGCTGTTTGATAATTAATGAAAAGGCAAAACAGAATATGACTCAAGAGATTAAACAGTCAGCCCCACCTATCAAATGGAAGCTTAATTGGGCCTCGGTGGATACGGTACTGTTGGACATGGACGGCACCCTGCTCGACAAACACTTTGACGACTTTTTCTGGGAACATTATGTCCCCGAGATTTATGCCGAAAAAAATGATTTAACAGTAATTGAGGCAAGAAAAAAACTGCTGGCCAGCTATAAGAAGATTGAGGGTAGGCTGGAATGGACGGACCTGGACTACTGGTCTAATGAGCTTAACCTCGACATCCCTGCCTTGAAAGTCAAGATAGACCATCTTGTCCAGGTGCACCCTTATGTTATTGATTTCCTGCAATACTGCAGGAGGATCGGCAAAGCTGTTCATCTGGTCACAAACGCCCACAGCAAAACACTGGAAATAAAAATGCGAAAGACATTGATCGGCGAATATTTTGATCGTATCGTCTGCTCGCAGGAAGTTGGGATGGCTAAAGAGGAACCACTGTTTTGGGAGCGGCTGGAGAAGATTCTTTATTATGATAAAAACAGAACATTGCTGGCGGACGATACGGAAAAAGTCCTTCATTCTGCCCGGGAGTACGGCATGGGATTGCTTGTATTTGTAGCTAGGCCAAGCAGTAGAAGTCCCGTGACATTTTCAAAAGAGTTTCCATCAATCGTTTATTTTAAAGAATTGATTGAGTAACCTACTGTTATTTAAAAAGATAAATGCGGGGGGGGTGGCTTATTCCTCTTGACTTTGAGGGTCATTTATTGATATGGATTTGTAGGTCAGTTAAGCAAGGGTATTATGATTGTAAAAAATTGTTATCGATCCCAACAGTCAAAATTGATTAGTTGCCGGAAGATTGCATGGCTACCATGACAGAGATATCCTTTAAATGATGTCATATTTAAGCTGAGGAAAATTAGGTGACGGAGGGAAAATATGACAAGCGGTTTTGAAACTATTCTTATCATTGATGATGATGAGACAATCAGCGAAATTCTGGAAGCTATTCTCGAAGATGATTATGATTTGTCTTTAGCTGACAGCGCGATGAAAGGTCTCGCACTAGCACGTAGTGAGGCCCCCGACCTTATCCTCCTGGATATTGCCATGCCGGACCTGGATGGTTATGAGGTGTGCCGCTTGCTGAAGTCGGATGTCCTGACCAATTATATTCCCATAATCTTCATTACTGCCAAATCGTCTGCCGAAGATGAAACCAGGGGGCTGGAGGCCGGTGCTGTAGATTATATAACCAAACCCATTAATCCGAGCATTGTCAAGGCACGAGTCAGAAATCACATGGAGCTCAAAAAGCAGCGTGATTTTCTTAAAAAGCTTTCTTTCACCGACGTCCTTACTAACCTCCCAAACCGTCGCTGGTTTGACATGTGGTTAGATCGAGAATGGCGTAGATGCTGGCGTACTGAAAAGCCCCTGTCGCTCATCATGGTCGATATTGATTACTTTGTTTCATACAATGAGGAATACGGTGATTTAGCCGGGGACGAATGCATCAGGGGTGTTGCTGAACATCTGTCACAAGTGCCACGCCGTGGTGGAGACCTCCTGGGAAGATTCAGCGGGCAGAAGTTCGCGGTTATTCTGCCTGACACACCCTGGGAATCCCTTGACATGTTATGCGAAAAATTTCGAGAGGTTGTAGAGCAGGCCGGAATTATACATGACCATTCGACTGTTTCAAATGTGGTTACGGTAAGTGTTGGAGCCTCTGCATTCGTACCGCACAAAGACCTGGAGCCTTCAATGCTGTTGAACAAGGCGGACCAAATGCTCACCATGGCGAAAAAGGAGGGCCACAACCGCGTGTGTATCGATAAGCCGAATGAAGCATGGGCAAAAAGACCCACCTAAAGGCCACAGATTTCTCAAGCATTTATTATCACTCCTTTCTGTTAATGGTTGAGAGGGGTATGCACCCGTACTAGTATTTAATGGATGCCTAGATATTTTTCCATTACATCTCTCAGGGCCATCGGAATAATCCTGATGATTCAGGTGCATTTCGCCTGGTACCTCTCCGCACCGAGATTTCAGCAGACCCCCGTTTATAAAACAATGGTATTTTTAGGCGAACTTGCAGCCCCTCTCTTTTTTTTCACCTTGGGTGTCAGCCTTTTTCTCTCTGTTCACAAAAGGCAGAAAAGTGCATTAAATCATGTTCTTAGAAGAGGAGCGGGTTTGATTGTTGTTGGGCTTATATTGATAAATATGTGGCAGGCCAGCATTCTGCACTATCTTGGGATTTACAGCATAATCACTTTTGTAATGCTACGGGTTTCAAAAAAAATCAGACTCTGCATCGCCGCGATCATTCTTATTTCGACGCCCTTTGTTTTATTTAAAGTTGGCTACATGTCCGGATGGGAGCATCTTGGCTATAGACTGGCAGATTTCTGGACTATTAGGGGGTTCATGAAAAATTTGCTGGGCAGCGGATTTTTTCCTATGTTCCCTTGGCTCGTGTTCCCAATTATTGGCACTCTAGCTGCAGAATACATGTTGGAGGCAGTGCAGACTGGCAGGCAAAAACGCTTTTGTCTGTTATGCGCTGTTTCGGGTATTCTTTTTGTAACTGCCAGTCTATTTATCCAACATTTCACTACCTGGAAGATAACCTTCTATCCGCCCACCATAAGTTACATGTTGTTTTTCACAGGATGCTGTCTGGCTCTTTTGGGTTTGTTCTTTCTGCTATTAGATCAGAACGCTCAACGCAGCAAATGGATTGACGTATCTCTATTCATTGGCGATGTATCTTTCAGTGCTTATTTAATGCACATAATTGTTGGATTGGAATTGTTTAGAATCACCGGTTTGTTAAATACGCTTCCAGTGTCAATGTTGATGGCTGCAATTGCCGGGATGTTATTGCTCATATGGTTCGTTTGCAAAATCTCCGTCAAACATTTCGGTGCAGGACCCTTCGAATATTTATTTCGTTTATTATTTTTTAAAAAAGAACACCGAACTCAATTTAAACTTACGGGGTAGAGGGGAAGATTTTTTTGCTTTGGCGGAAAGTATGAGTTAATATTTTGTCTGCGGGTGAACACCTTTATTTCATCCGCCTTCTGAGGAGAACCCTGTTTGTACCAGGCCTACCTTTTTAGCCCCCAGTCTTAATTGGCCGGGGGTTTTTTCTTCACCACGGATTTACGATCATAATTTCAAACTTGCTTGGAATTAAAGATGCACTTACCTTAGCGATCTTGGCCGTGCTTTGCAGACAGCAAAGATCATTGCCGGTAAACCAGATCTGAAGATAAGCAAAGATACCCGGCTGCGGGAAAGGCGCCTTGGCTCCATGCAGGGTTTGACAACAGGAAAATTTCAGCAGCAATACGATCGCAATGTCGAATACGTTGAAGAACTGGCAAAGTGTCATCCTGGACAGACGATACTCATAGTGGCCCATACCGGTGTGCTTAAAGTCTTTTTTACAGGTCAATTGAAAGTCCCTTTTCCGAACCCCGCAGGTTTTCAATGTTTAATGCTGCTATCAACATTATTTCTGTCAGTGGTGACTCCTGGTGGTTGGATACATGGGGTGATATATGCCATTTACTCTGATTCTTTTCCTGCTGAAACCGTCCCGGATTAAAACTCTCTTTGGGACTCAAAACTCCAGTTTGAACTTGCGTATAGTAAATACCGCACTTACTTTTTTTATTGAACGTGTTTCTGATGTTGCTGTAAGAAAGTGTTTTTCACTTGGTAATCAAGCTAACAACTTAAGTCGATTTAGCCATACCTGTTATCAAAAATGAAATGAATAAATAAAGGAGAAAAAATGGCTGCTGTAACTGATCCTGTGTACTGGTTTGAAATTCCCGTAAACGACCTCCAATAAGCAAAAATATTCTACAAGTCATCGTTCGATATTGAGCTCACCCTGAACGAAATGGGTCCTCTGCAAATGGCATGGTTCCCGATGGAAGAGGGTGCAACCGGGGCGACGGGGTCAGTTGTACAGACAGATGGATATGTTTCATCCCATGGCGGCACTTTGGTTTATATACATGTAGATGATATGGAAGGAGCATTGACAAAGATAAATGAAAATGTTGGAAAAACCCTTATGCCGAAATCCAGTATCGACGAATATGTTTTTATCGCCCATTTTGAGGATGCCGAAGTTAATCGCGTAGCTTTGCATTCTGAATCATAAACCGGTTGCCGTTGAGGCTGACTAACCTCTGCTCTTTAATTTCAGCAGGTACTTTATACTAGTTAAATATGAACAAAGGAGTTCGCCATGCCAAGAGTCGTTCATTTTGAGTTGAGTGCGGAAAATCCTGAAAGGGCCATTAAATTTTACGAAGACGTGTTCGGGTGGAAGGTCGAAAAATGGGACGGGCCGATTGAATACTGGCTGGTCATGACTGGCGAAAGTGACGAACCCGGGATTGACGGCGGCATCATGCGCCGGGAAGGAGGGTACGAAAATACCATCAATACTATCGATGTGCCCGATGTCGATGAATATATAGAAAAAATAGAAAAAGCCGGCGGCAAGGTTGATCAGCCGAAAATGGCCATCCCGGGCGTCGGGTATGTCGCTTATTTACAGGATACCGAGGGCAACAAATTCGGCATCATGCAGGAAGACACTGACGCTCAATAACTAAACAGTTCCCACTGTACACGGAAGGCAGACCATGGAAAAGAAAACCCACCCAACAATTGCCAGGTATAAGGAAGCCAAGCAACAGGGGAATCTTCCTGAGGCACCAGAAATACTTTCCTCCGATTGGCTCAAAGAGCTAGTGATTGAGGCGGGCGCAGACGATGTTGGGATTGTCTCTGCTGCTGACGCCAATCTTCAGGAAGAGAGAGAGGAAATTGCCAAACTTTCCCCGGCTGCCAAAAGTCTTATCAGCATAGTATGTCGCTTGAACCGAGAGAATATTAGATGCCTTAACCGGTCGGTGTCTGATCTTGAGTTTCTGCAGACCTTCGACCGGGCCAACGAGGTTGCTCAAAAAGTAGTTGCCTTGCTGGAAAAGAAAGGGGTGCGGGCTCTTTATCCCTCAGCCGGCTTCCCGATGGATATGGCACAGTGGCCGGGGAAAATGTGGGCTCTTTCTCACAAAACCGTAGCGGTGGCGGCAGGTATGGGAGTGATTGGTCTCAGCCGGCTGGTGCTGCACCCACGTTTCGGCGGCTTCATTACCCTGGGTACGGTGCTGATCAATGTGTCGATCGATAATTACGATCAGCCTCTGGATTACTCCCCTTGCATCGATTGTAAATTATGCGCTGCAGTCTGTCCTGTGGGTGCAATAAACCCGAATGGCCACTTTAACTTTGCAAACTGCATGACCCATAATTATCGAGACAGAGCGGGCGGTTTTCAAGGATGGGTTGAGAATATAGTGACCAGCAAAAAAGTGCCAGAATACCGGAAAAAAGTGAGTGACAAGGAGACTGTATCCATGTGGCAGTCACTTAGCTACGGGATATGCAACAAATCATCCTACTGCATGGCGGCCTGCCCGGCAGGAGAGGATGTGATTGGACCCTATCTGGAGGACCGGAAAGGCTATATGGATGAATTTGTCAAAAGATATCAGAATAAGGAAGAGATGGTCTTTGTAATACCCAGTTCCGATGGTGAAGCACATGTTAAAAAAACGCTATCCAAACAAACAGCTAAAGACTGTTTTTAACGGATTGCGGCCTGATACCATCGCCAATTTTTTCAAAAGTATGCCAATTGTATTCCAACCCGGCAGATCTGAAGGGATGAACACGGTCTATCATTTCAAGTTCGATGGCAGTGAAAAATATGAGGGGACTGTTATTATCAAGGACAAAAAACTTATAGTACAAGAAGGATTAAATGGTTCGGCAGATATAACAATTACAGCGGACAGCAGGATCTGGCTTGATTTTCTTGCCAAGGAAAAGAATCTCCTAGTGGCGCTTGTTACCCGCAAGATAAAAATAAAGGGTTCGCCAAAACTAATGCAGGATTTTGCGAACTGTTTCCCATCATAGCGAACCAGCCATGGCTGGCTCAAAACTGAATCTCCTTTCCCTCCCGATTCATTATACGGTAGTTGAAAGTTCTGCCGTATTAGGTTTTGTCATTTCAACACATCTTTTTCACCACCCAAAGTTGAATTCTTTTTAGTGATAGGATATGAGGTGAACTGATGATACCTTATTATAATGAGAGATATAAAAATCGTGTTTACCCAAGGCCATGAAATATTCTGGCTGCATGATTTTGCTGAAGACATTATAAAATAATTTGGATGTAAATTAGAACCAATCCAGAATGAAAAATTGAAGAAATTTCTCTAACAATTTTATGCTTTTACAACGATACTATAAAGAATCAAAATGATACATTTTTTAACACTTGGAACAATACTTGGCCTATCAGCAGGTTTTGCTCCGGGACCACTATTGACCCTTGTAATTTCTGAGACTCTTCAGCATGATATTAAATCCGGTGTTAAAGTTGCGCTTGCTCCAATAATCACCGATCTGCCAATTATTATTTTGACTTTGTTCATTTTGTCAAAGTTATCCAATTTTCATTACATCTTAGGAATGATCTCAATAATGGGTGGTTGCTTTGTTTTATATATGGGGTACGGGAATTTACGAACAAAAGGATTTGAGCTTTATTTTGATAAGACAAATCCGCGTTCAATAACTAAAGGCGTGCTGGCAAATACTTTAAGCCCGCATCCTTACCTTTTCTGGTTAAGTGTTGGTGCTCCAATTATGACAAAAGCAATGAACTTAAATATCAGTGCGCCTCTAGCTTTTATATTCAGTTTTTATGCTTTGCTTGTGGGGTCAAAAATTCTGCTGGCGGTATTAGTTGGCAAGTCTAAGACATTTTTAAGCGGTAATGTGTATAAATACATCATGCGCTTCCTTGGACTGGTACTGTGTGTTTTGGCAATTTTCCTCTTGCGTGACGGACTGAAATTGTTGGAAATAGTATAACGTTTGTCAACGACCTGCCATGGATTTCGAAGCTAATCAGTTCCACATAATTAGGTACATGTATTATTGAGTTTTCATGGAACCTCAAGAAAATGTTTACGTTTCTGGTTTTGTTGTACGCTGTCCCTTGCTATCCCTGGAAAGAGCAATTTTCAATGGTTTGTCTGCATCAAAATGGATATCTCTCTGCGGGAAGGATATTGTGATGTTCGACTCTCTGAAAAGTTCATCAACAATAAACCGTACATCGCTTTCAATCCTCATTGGACCACGTTCCTGACGTATCAAGACCCAGAAACAGAGGTCAAATATCAAAGCGTTATCTCCAAAGTCACTAAATAGCACATAAGCAGGAGGATCTTTCATCACATCGCCATGCTCTTTAGCCGCCTTCAGCAGCAGGAGCTTTACTTCGCGGGTCGGTGAACCGTATGCCACCCCGACTGTCACTGTACATCGCACAACATTATTGTTGTGGGTCCAGTTTGTGATGTTGTTTTCAAGGAAATGACTGTTGGGGACCAGGATATGGATGTTTGAAAATGTGCGGACTCCTGTAGACCTTACACCGATATCCTCGATCCAGCCCAGCTCATTGTCCATTTCAACGAGATCGCCTACCTTGATAGGTTGTTCGGCCATAATAATGAAGCCGCTGATAAAGTTGTTGATAAGCTTCTGTGCCCCAAAGCCAAATCCGATTGCAAGCGCGCCACCCAGGAATGTGAAAGCGGTGAGAGGGATGTTGACAAAGCGCATGGCGAAAAGCAGGACAAGAAACAAGATAAAATAATGTATCAGTTTGCCTGTTATGGCTGCAGTGCTGGTGCTCATGTGAAGCCGTGCCAGAATCCTTCTCTGAAGGACACGACTTATCAGACTCGTTACAATGATTCCTATAACAAGGATGAAGAGAGCAATGATTATTTTTCCTATTGTTATGCTCTGTTCGTCTACAGCTATTACTTCAAATTTCCAGATTGACTTAACAGTCAGAAACACCCCCTGTATTTTATCACTGAATGATGTATCGCTTTGTGAAAGGTTGATTTCTTCAAGAAACCTGAGCGACATCTGGTTGGTGGAGTTTAGAAAAGTAAGATAATCAAACGTGCTTTCGGCAAGGAACTGCAAGGCGCGATGATTATCTTTCAGGTTCTTTTTCAATTCGCCGGTCAGGTCATCCCGGTCCAACTGTTCTTCGATCTGGCCGATCTGCAGTTGGAGGTTGGTCTGATATCCCTGTTCAAGGGAAATTGCGCGTTGGAGCCTGTCATTATGATTTTTTACGTTCTTCTCCCATTCCTTTAGATCATCCCCTGTTACAGAATCCCTGATAAGATCATATCGTTGATTCCATATCTGTTTATGCAAATCAAGAAGTTGGAGAATGGACTCTTGTTGTTCAAGCTTTCTCTGATACGTTTGCCGCCACTGATCTGCTGCTGCAAATGCGGCTTTTGCGTCAACGATCTGTTCATCACCCTGGGTCCTTTCAAGTTTTCGCTGAAGTCTGACTTGGAGCGATGCATATTTTTGAAGTTTTCTATCAATATCCTTCGAAGCGGCTTGAAGGGTGTTTTTCTTCTCTTCCAGAATTTCCAACTGTTTTTCCAGGTCTGCAGGGTCAAAATAAATATTAGAACGAATCCTGTCTAATACTTGGTGGTCAGTTTTTGATCTTATTTTTGAAAGTTCGAGTTCTAATTTGGCATTTGATAATTCATACTCATGGTACTCGACTGCTGCTTTTGCCAACTCAATCTTTCTTTCTGCCTGGGCCAGGCGCCATTGGTAAAGTAAGGTTTCTTGAGCGTTTAATGAACTTGTTTCTTCTCCTTTTATTTCACGGTATTGCTGGCCTTCAACTTTCTGGTTTGCCCTGGCCTGCTGCAGTGATTTTTCCGCAACAGACACGGCAATTTCAGAAGTTTCCTGTTTCCGAATTCTTTCCGTAAGCCGTGCTGTAAAATCGTCATAAAATTTCAAAGAATATGGTGGAGATTTTTCAAGCTCAAAGGCTTTACCTGTTGAAATGCTTTCGTTGAGCTGAGCTTTTTCCTTTAAAATGGTTTCATTTTTCCGGAGAGCCATGAGTTGACGGTTGAACAGTGCTTGTGTTTCCTGCAGGGTATTTGTTCGTTCCCGAAGTTGTGTAAGATCGACATTCAGGCCCTCGGCCACTTCCGGTTTTTCTGCTTCCGTGTAATTTTTAATTCGCTGCTGCAGCTCATTGATTTTACTTTGTATAATTTTTTCTTTTTCCTGCGGGCTAATTTGCTTGTCTGGATCGTCCGTGTTCGCGCTATAAAGCTGCGATGGAACCAGAAAAAGCAGGAGCAATACAAAAAACACCGATTTACCTATATTTCTATTCATTATTTATTCAGGCCTTGCTAAATTGTGGAGTGATCAAAATCCGTTACCGGGCTTATAGATGATTCTGTTTTGCAGAAAGTAATTACTCACCTTTAGGAAAAACAAGGTGAAGAAAAAAAAAGAACAAATGCTTAAGTATGAAATATACGATGG
>CALZHP010000020.1 GCA_945787325.1 uncultured Desulfobulbaceae bacterium | reverse complement strand
GGGACATGCTGGCCAGCCGCCTTTCATCCAATGCAAATGTTAAAATAGTTGATAAGTCGGCAACGGACAGTAAGCTTGCTTCTGCAATGCAAGGCGCCTCCGAAACGATCGTTACCTCTGAAAAAGCCAGGGCCATAGGGGCAGCCCTGGGAGCTGACTACCTGATTTCAGGCAGTTTTACAGCCCTTGGCAAAAGTATGAGCTTCGATGCCAAAGTGCACGATATAAAAGGAAAAAAAGATCCACAGAATTTCTTTTCAACAGCAGCAACGGAAGACGTTGTTGTACCGGCAATCAACCAGCTGGCCTGGGATATTTCCGAAAGAGTTTTTAAAAACAAACCGCCTGTTTCAGCCCCGGCTCCTGTTGCGCAACAGGAACAACCGGCGGCACAGCCAGCTCCAACGACATCCTCATACCAGACAGCCCACCCCGAGCGGGCATTTATGTATCCTTCCGGAGACGGCACCTCCAACTCTCCATTTATCCGTCCCATGGGTGTTACAGGTGCCCTGGGTTTTGCAAAGACCCAGAATTTTCAAATGGCCGTGCAGGCAATGGACATCGGAAATATTGATGGAGACGGTCGGGATGATGCTGTTCTAGTAAATGAATCTAAGGTATTCTTTTATCATATTATAGACAATAGGTTCTCACCATTTGCCCAAATAGACCTTCTGGCAAGATACAGGGCCCACTCGGTAAACCTTGCAGACTTGAATGGTAACGGACTTATGGAAGCTTATGTGAGTGCTGCCGACAAGGATTCGCCAAATTCCCTCGCTGTTGAATGGGACCCCGCCCAAAAAGGTTTCAACTATTTATTTAAAGACGCACCCTGGTATATAAAAACACTAACTCTCTCAGGGAACAGGACAGTCCTGGCCGGCCAGCAGGCTGGTAAATTGAACCCCGTTAAATCTGGTATCTACCAGCTGCGGCCTGACTCGTCCCTGGAACAGATAGAAAGAATAGCAGCACCTACCTGGCTTAATCTGTTTGATTTTACTTTTGCAGATCTTAATGCCGACGGACAGTCCGAGATTATCTACATCAACCAACAAGATGTACTGATGGTCCTGCGACGAAACGGCAAAGTCCTCTGGCAGAGTGATGTTAACTATGGCGGCACCAAACGTTTTATAGGAGAGTTGCGGGAACTTGAGCAAAAAGGAGCAAGCCAGGATGATGGCCATCCAGCGGATGGAATGGAGTCTGAAGAGAGAATATATATTCCATCCCGTATCATAGTTACTGATCTCAACAGTGACGGATTATCAGATGTTCTTGTTAACAACAATATTTCAGTATCCTCCCGTGTTTTCCAACATTTAAAAACCTATAAAAGCGGCGAGATCCATGGACTGGCCTGGAACGGCATCGCCCTGACAGAATTGTGGCGCACCCGAAAAATAGACGGTTATATAGTCGACTATCAGCTGCGGCCGACGAGCGTCAGTAAAGATGGTAAACTACATAAAGCCAAACTTTATGTCGCGATCACCTTGCGGGCTAGTGCCCTCAGTCTATTCAATGAAAGTACAGTCCTGATATATGACCTCGATTTTACAAATCTGGAAAAAAACGAATAGAAAACATAAAAAAACCGCCAAAAACCGCATAAACACAAAAAAAACTTGACAAAGTCCATTAAAAAAATTATTGGTTCACAGAATTATGTGTAGTAATAGGGGGAAAAGGTCTGTAACGGCGGCACATTATCGTGAAACCCGTCTTACCGGCCGGAACTCAAAAACAGAAAAAGGAGGTGAAAGAAGGGCGTAAAGTTTCACGATTTTTTTTGTAAAGAAGCTACAATTAATCATTTGGAGAAAGTTAAAAAGCAGTTCTAAAACATTTTAAGGAGATAAGAGATGAAAAAGATTTTATCAACCGTAGCCGCTCTGGGCTTCGTAGTTGGCGTTGCTGGCACCGCCGCAGCAGTTGACGTACCCCAGGTATCCCCGGCTACAGGAACCGAGAAACCGGCTAAACCAACCGCAGCAGGCGTACAGCTTTTTTCTGTGACAGGTTCATATTCTGCTGCAGGCATATATTTAAGCGACGGTAGTGGTGCTAGCACAAGTTCTAGCCGTGCAATTCTGCATAAAAGTCCTGGTGATCCTGAGACTACTGGTGATGCCTGGTGGTTTCATACTTTTAAAATGAGTCCTTCCTTGAAAGTCAATGACAAGGTCCAGGTAAAAGCTGATATCCGCCTCGCAGATCGTCATATCTGGGGATTTAATGACATTGCATCCCAGTCAATGGCTTCCGGCAATTCGAATAGTGGTAGAGATGTAGATGCCAACAAGATCTGGATGGAGTGGATGTCTCCTGTAGGATCTCTGTCAATCGGTCGTATGCCATCCGGTGCTTGGTTCCATCCTTTCCAGAACAACGGTTCCCGTGCTAACCGTATTATCTACAAACCTAACTGGCTGCCAGAAGGGATGTTTGCATTATTACTTATGCAAAAAACAACTGAAGAAGACTTTGCCAGCCAAGCATTTGGCGGTGACATGAATGTATCTGACCAGGACCAGGAATTATATCTGCTTCATGTTGGAATGGATACCGCTGCTGGTAAATCCGTACTTGGTTGGTTCCATAACAGGAATGCTTCAGTACCGTTAGCAGGTCTCAGTGACGTTATCGAAACTGATACCATAAAATTCTATGGTAAATACAATATAGCCGGTTTTGGTATCGAGACAGAGATTTCACACGGTATGGGTGACGCAGTTGTAGGCTCAGCACCTAAAGATGTTGACAACTGGTCATGGTATCTTGATGTGAATACGAATCTTGCCAACGTAAATGTCGGCCTGATGTACTTCCACCTGTCTGGTGACAACAATGCTGCAGACAGTGATTATGAAGGTAACGGTTCCAGCCATGTCGGTAACGACTTCAACCCAACCCAGATTCTGTTCGGTGACTGGATGGGTATCCTGAACGCCGATAAAGGTGCTATCCATCCTGCCGTCAATGGTACAGGTGGAGAGACTGCAGGTGTTAATGCCGTTCAATTGCACGCCGCTATGGCAGTTTCCCCGAAAATGTCCATCGATGGTTCCATTACCACCGCATGGGCTGACGAAACAAACCTGCCTACTAATGGTGTAACTCTTCAGGATGACGACTACGGTTGGGAGTTCAACGTTGGAGCATCTTACAAGCTGCTCGACAACCTGACTTACACTGTACATCTGGGCTTCCTTTCTACTGGGGATTTCTGGACTGAAGGTGTTGCTACAGATAGCGCTGAAGATGTATACCTTCTCGCAAATCAGCTGGTTATGAAGTTCTAATTCCGGCTTTTCGAGAAGCATGATGTATCAAACCCCTGCAGGTTTTCCTGCAGGGGTTTTTTTGTTAATAAGCTCTTTCAGTATTAAGCTAACTTCTGATTTACCAGAATCCTTTTCCTATTTTCTTGATCATTCAGATCTGCCAAGATATATTCTTTCAGCGACAATCAACCAAATCATTTTAGAGAAATCTTAGAGGGCATTTCTTGAAAAATCCTCCAATAACCCGAAAATTGCAGCACCTGTTTGAATACTTTTTGGTAAGACTTTTAGGTGCCTTTCTTTTTCTGCTTCCTGAAACTATCTTATATTCCATTACTCGTGGTCTCGCCCGATTCGCCTGGAATGTTCTAAAGTTTAGACGCGCTGTCACCATTTCTAACCTTAAGCAGGCCCTTGGCAATAAATATAGTGAATCTGAGCTAAGTCATATTGGACTTACTGCCTATGCAAACATTGGTATGACCTTTATCGAAATGTTGTTGGTGCCAAAAATAAAAAATCGTATTTCTGAAATAGTTGATATGCCAAATATCAATGTGATACGAAACTGTATAAGTAAACGAAGAGGAATTATAATAGTCACCTGTCATTGCGGCAGTTGGGAGATTACCGGCGCTGCAATTTCTGCAGCAGGCATTCCATTTACGGTTGTGGCGGCCCGGCAGTCCAATCCCTATATTGATGAATTAATTACCGAGGGCAGAGAAAGCTTCGGCATGACTGTCCTCCCTTTAAGCGCTTCCGCCAAACATCTTGTTGCAGCGATGAAAAGCAACCGGGCTATCGGCCTGGTTTCCGATCAGGATTCCGGTCCCAATGGTGTTTTTGTAGATTTTTTCGGGCAACCTGCTTCAACGCCTAAAGGGGCGGCTCAACTCGCCCTGAAATATAAGGCACCAGTTGTAGTAGTCGTGACAGTTCGCACAACCCCTGGTCGCTATAAGAGCATTATTGAAGAAGTTGAATATGATGACAACGATACCGTTGAGACCCTAACCCAGAAGTATACAACGGTGATGGAGGACATTATTAGGCAGTACCCTGAACAGTACCTGTGGATGCACCGGAGATGGAAAACGAGACCCTTTGGGATTGAAAATTGAAGATTGAAGAATGAAGATTGAGATTCAAACACAACAATATTGAAGATTTGCCGGATCTGTGTTTAAGAAAGTCTCCAGACTATCCGAAGATTTACTTCTGGTTTTAGCCTAAATTATTTCAAAGAATTCAGCCTTGCAGTTTTTCTCGATGCATAGAAAATTGCTTTCAATTCTTTTGCTTCAATAAAAATCGGGTCAATCGTTGCTTTTTCAAGAAGTTTCTCATCGCTTGAAAATTCTAACCAAAAAGCCGATTCGTCTATTTCTTCAAGAACAATGCTTATTTTTGCTATAAAACTAGCCTTTGACTGTGCCAGGCATGCTGCACGGTAATTAGCTGCGACCGATGTTGAAGACCTGATTAGCTGTTTTGCAAGATGGGTTCCTAAAAGGCCCCCGGATATTGACGTCGCAAGTTTCACGCAACGATGGGCAAAAAACTTTGTTCGCTCTTTAAGTTCCTTATTTTTCACGATGACTCTAAATTTACATAAGATTTTTCATTTTTTATCAATTTACAATTTTCAATATACAATCTTCAATTTTCAATTTCTATTGTTCCGTCACCCTGTAAACTTCCTCAATCGTAGTCAGTCCGTCGAGTACTTTCTGTGCTCCATCCTGCCTAAGTGTTATCATGCCCTGTTCGACAGCAAGGTTCTTGATGGCGGTAGCGTCCTGCGATTTAAGGATCTGGCTTCTCAAATCATCATTGAAAACCATGAGCTCGAATATGCCCCTTCGTCCATGGTGTCCGGTATTGAGGCATGATGGACAGCCTTTATCTCTATACAACTGATGTCCAGCAGTCATTTCATCATTCATGCCAATGCTCTGCAGCGATTCGATATCTGGCGTATATGCCTCCTTACATGAATTACACAGCATGCGGACAAGCCGTTGGGCAAGTATTGCATGCACGGAAGATGTTACCAGGAAGGACTCCACACCCATGTCTGTCAAGCGGGTAATGGAACTTGCCGAATCGTTAGTGTGAAGAGTTGAAAATACAAGGTGTCCGGTGAGAGCAGATTGTATTGCTATGCGGGCTGTTTCCTCATCCCTGATTTCGCCTACCAGGATAACATCGGGGTCCTGGCGCACAATCGAGCGTAGTCCGTTGGCGAATGTAAGATCAATTTTCGGATTTACCTGTACCTGCCCTACACCATCTAGACGGTATTCGATTGGATCCTCGATGGTAATTATGTTGATGTCTTCGTTATTAATCGATGACAAAGCAGCGTATAGGGTTGTTGTTTTTCCGCTGCCGGTGGGACCAGTAACAAGAATTATGCCGTGTGCAGAGCGGATGAGGCCGTCAAAAACCTTGAATCTGTCCTCGGGCATACCTAGGTCGGACATACTGAGCAGAACGCTGGACTTATCCAGCAGCCTGAGAACCACCCTTTCACCAAAAGCAGTAGGGATAGTCGATACCCTGACATCCACATTCTTATCGGCAACTTTGATTTCGGTGCGCCCGTCCTGGGGCAGGCGCTTCTCAGCAATATTAAGCTTGGCCATAATCTTGATTCTTGAGACAAGCGCGGAATGGATATGGCTTGGCGGAGTGAGTACGTCGTAAAGGACACCATCGACCCGCTGGCGGACTTTCAGCCTCTTCTGGAAGGGCTCGATATGAATATCACTGGCCCCGGCCCTAATAGCCTGGGAGAACATAAGGTTAACCAGTTTTATGACAGGGGCGTCACTGGTATCGTCGAGCAGGTCACCAATATCTTCAATTTCAGAGATAATTATTTCCGGATCTTCATCGTGCATATCCTGCATTACCTGCTCGGCGGAATCCCGCCCGATATCATATGCGAAATTTATGGCGGCAAATATAGCAGAAGCCGGAGCCACGACGGTCTTTATGCCGTCGTGATCCCAGTCAAGGATCATGCTGAGATCGTCAAGGGCTTGAAAAAGAAGGGGATCATTAACCGCGATATATGCATCATTGTCGGTTTCGATCGGTACCATGCGGTACTTTTTCAAAAACTGGATAGGTACTTTTTCGGTGAATTCCGGATTGATATCATGCGGCAGTGAAGGAACATAATCAAGGTCAAACTGTATACTCAGTGCCTTTAGCAATTCAGTTTCTAATACAATTTTCTGCTCTACAAGGATTTCCCCCAATCGACCGCCCTGTTCTTTCTGGATGGCAAGAGCCCTGCCAAGATCCTCTTCAGGAATCTCACATGTTTTCGATACAATTTCGCCAATGGGTTTCATTACGCGGTCATCTAGTGATATTACAAATGCAAGTGGAAGTGATGCTTAGTCATTCTGCAATAGCTTACTATTATATTCTACAATCGCCCGATAGTTGGCACACCCTTCATTCAGGCCCAAATCACAGGCTTTCTTATATTCGGTTAAAGCCAGCCGCGGCCTTTGTGACTTCTCATAGGCCAACCCTTTGTTGTTGTAAGCAAGAGCGTTGTCACTATCAAGAGCCAGCGCAATATTACAATCCTCAATGGCCTTGTCATATACACCTGTTTCACTATATGCCCAGGCCCTGTTAATATATGGACTTACTTGTTTCGAATCCAAGTCAATAGCAATTGATGCAGCTTTTATGGCTGTAGTAAAATCATTTTTCATTAAATACTCATAACTTTTCTGGGTCCATTTCTTGGCTTTCTGCTGACGGTCCATGACGGATATCGCCTGTACCTGAAAATCTTGGGTATCGCTATTTCCCTGGTAATTCAGATTAGCATCATAAGATAGTTCATTAGAAGTCTCTATTTTGCTCTCATCACGATATTTTTTCTCTACCTCCTGCTCTTCAGCGGGATCGATTTTCTTATCATACTTTTCATTCAATATTTCTTTGAATCCTTCGCTGATATTTTCGGCTTCCTTTTTCTTTTCCTCATAAACAACCGAAGCTTCCGCCGGATTTCTGATTATATGGGGCGTCAAAAATATAAACAGGTTCGTTTTGTCACGTTTTTTGGAAGTTGCTCTGAACAACGCACCCAGGACAGGTATATCACCAAGAATCGGGATTTTTGAAACGCCCTGGTTTAATGTCTCGTCAATCAAACCGCCAATTACCACAGTGCTTTCATCCTTTATAATCACCGTTGTTTCAGCTGAGCGCTGTAGGGTGGTAGGACGGAACTGCACGGTATTCTCGGCCAGCTTGATTACCTCCTGGAATATCTTCAACCGCACGATGTCCTCCTGGTTGATCTGCGGTGTGATTTTAAGGGTAACACCAACGTCTTTATATTCATATGTGCTATAATTCAGCCCAGAGGAAGACTGCTCTTCCCTGGTAATATAAGGGACATTCTCACCAACCTTGATTTCCGCCTCTTCATTATCAGTAGTCAATATCTGTGGTGTTGCTATTATCTCAACATCGGTATCATTTTGGAAAGCTTGCAACATAGCGGCTAGGGATGGGAAAAATACGCCGTTAACATTGATGACCTCACCTACGACTCCAAGAGAAAATCCCGTCGGCAGAGTTGGAGGCTGCGCCTGCAGACCGGAAAGATTGGTAAAATCAGAATTGCCGCTAAAACCTCCTATAGCCCCTGAGCTTCCTCCTGCGAGCTTGTTTACGGCCTGCCACTCTATACCGAGCCTGAATTCCTTATCAACGTTGACTTCCATGATAAGGGCTTCGATGTAAACCATACGACGGGGTATATCAAGTTTCTTTATGACATCTTCAACAACAAGATAATCAGCTTTTTTGGCTGTAATAACAAGAGAATTGGTTGCTTTATCTGCGACAATCTGGACATCTTTGGAAAGAAGAGGGGCCTTACCAGCTTGCGCTTGTCCAGCTTGCTGCGTGGGCAATGTCGATAAAACTGTGGCCAGTTCTTCAGCATTGGCATGCTGCAGATAGTATACTTGAATGTCTCCCGCGCCGCGTGGGACTTCTTTGTCAAGCAATTCAACAAGCTGAATCACCCTAGAGAGGTCCGCATCGTTTGCCAGTATAATAAGGGCATTTGTCCTTTCATCAGGTATTATCTTGATTACTGAGTCGCTTATTGCTACCCCAGCTCTGGCCGGCTCCGCCTTTCTGCTTCTCGCACCGGTTTCCTGAAATATTGTCGCCAGCGACTGGGAAACTGCAACTGCGGAAGCATGTTGCAACTGCATTACCGTCACTTCCTCACTGAGCGCCGGGACATCTATCTCCCTGATAATTCGAAGGAGCCTTTTAATATTTGAGTGGACATCAGTGACAATGAGCATACCGGTTGGCGGATAGGAAATCACCACACTGGTCTTTGACACAAGCGGGGCAAACACTTTCTTTAATTCATCAGGGTTGGCATATTGAAGTGGAATAAGCTGGGTTACAACCTTGTCGGCCGACTCGCCGGGAAACTTATGAAAACCAGTCTCAACATTCTTGGAACGTGCCTCCACGGCAGGAACAATCTTTATCACACTCCCGGATGGCACCGTAGTAAATCCATTAACCTCCAGAACAGATTCAAAAACCTTGTATGCTTCCTCAGAAGATATCTTCGTTGGCGAGATAATTGTAACGTTTCCCTTTACAGCATTATCGACAATAAAATTTTTGCCAGTCAATTCGCTGATGTATTTAACAAAAACAGCGATATCAACATTGTCGAAATCGATGGTAATAAACCTGGAGTCCTGTTTCTGATTGTTGCCCTCTGTTTCCTGGGCGCTTGAAATAGCTCCGATACCGACAAGAAAACATATACATACACTCAATAATATGACAAGATATCTTGGCATGTCACGCTTCATAATGGCTACCTGATGTTGTAAGTAATATTCTTCTGCTGGCCCTTTCTGGTCAGCTGGATATCCACAGTGGGGCTACTTTTCAGGCTCTGGTAAAAATTAATAACATCATCCGTATTCCTGATGTCCCTGCCATTAATTCCCTGAATTATATCACCATTGGTCAAGCCGAGCTCCGCAAAAATTGAACCAGACTTTATCTGGCTGACAATAAGACCGCTCGCCTTTCCATTCCTGAAATATGGCCGTACCCGCACCTGGCTCATAAGAGCATTAACATCTTCAAGGGATTTGTTGATATCTCTCCGTTCTAGAGTATAATTTGATGCAGTTTGCGTAGCTTGAGAAACTACTTTGCTTTTTGCTGAAGTTCCACTTGACGGTTCTTCCATGCGCAGAACTTCATCACGACCGTCAACTCTAAGGACTATTGCTCCACGGTGTATCTTTTTAATAACGGACCCTTGAATGTTGTCCCCAACTCTGTAAAGGTTTTGTGCTCTTGTTTTTTCATCACTAATGATAGCCCGTCCACTGTCTTCATCACCCGTGATCGTCCCAAGAAGAACAAGTTTCAGGTTTGTTTGTTCAAGATATTCAACCCTGCCAATATCATCAACAGAGTCCTGAGTTCCTGTTGCGCTGAATATATTCCTTTCCTGAATTATCCTGCGGGTATTTGCTTCCTTTTGAGGCGCTTGTATTGCAATCGGAACCTGACTGCTTTCAACAGGATGAATATCAACATCCTTGAATTGTACTCGGACCACTCTGTAGAAAATATCAACCCCTATAATTGCAATTACAAACATTGCTAACAGGTTAATAAATATGTTTAATTGTTTTGGCATTAAATTCTTTCTCTTAATATGTGAAAAACAATTTCATTGCTTTTGTCTTCTTTCTCGCTGAGTTTGCTTTTCTGCTTACTCTTATTCTTGACTTCTGAGATAAACTTTTCACTCCAATAAGGAAAAAAACAAAGAGAGCATAAATACCTACATGCTGAAAAGGAAAAATACTCTCCAATTATCTCATGTCTTTTTTTATTAATAATCCAATTGAAATAATTTAGTTATAAGCAGATAGCCTGAATCTAGGTTCCTTCAGAGTACCATATATTGCAAAAGACAACCTGCCATTCCTCATGCGACTACTAAGCAGTTCAAAAGCATCCCGAGCTTTGGGGTTACTCTGGTAAAAAGCCGCATAAGGTTCAATTGTTCCCTTTAGGTCAAGTCTGCTTCTTTCAATATTAGTGTGAAGTCGTATTAGCCCGCTCAAAGAGCCCTTGAAATCATTACTTAACACTTCTACTGATGTATTAATCCTCCGGTTACCAAGATCAGCATCTATAGTAACGTTCTGCATTTCCACTGTTTCTACGCCAAAAACCGGCTCCCGCAATTTGATTAGGGCATCTCCAATTACAAAATTTGCCTGGCCGGAAGCATCAATCAGGCCTTCCCTAGAACCTTTTACATCAAGAGCGCCGCTCAAAATTCCCTCGAGCTGTCGACCCAACAACAGAGAAATATATTTATACTTATTAAGATCAACCTCATTTAAATACAAATCTGCTTTAAAGGGCCCGGCATTTTCTTCATCAATCTGTACAAAACCTGATGCTTTGCCACTGTAAAGAGAACCGCCGAAATCGTATACTTTCTCACTCTTAAACATTGTTAACAATCTCTTGCTGAGTATAAGACTGTCAAAATCAATCACCCGCTGCTCCGGGTTCTCTCTGGCCACAAGACTGCATGGAGTTATTTTTAGACCCAACAGCGGCCATGGTTTTATCCGCCCCGCCTCAAGAACGAAATCAGGGTCGAATTGCTCTACTTTTTCGGCCAAAAACAGCCTGACTTCCTTTTCAGGAAAACGAACATACAATAGTACAAGGGCTATTATTACAGCAAAAAAAACATACCAAAACCAGGCCGCCCTGCCGCTCGTATTTTGTTGTCGGACCATTACTTATATATCCGTGCTTCATTCAGGTAAATACATATCCGTTTATTCACGGTACGTAATCACCTGCATAACTACATCCAGAAATCCGGCATTTTTCCTATCCGGTTGTACTGAGATCCTTTTTATATTAACAACATTTTCAGTCGACTCAATTTTTTGCATATATTCAGTAAATTGTTTGAGGCTGATTCCTTCAAGTTTCATTTCCACCTGCGCTTCCCTGTAAGGGCCTTTCCCAGACAGAACAGATGGTTTCATGTATTTAATATTACTTTTTACAGCTGCAGAGCCAGCTTCTTTTTCAAGAAAAGAAAACAGGGTAAACCCCTTATCCCTTGCTGCTATAATCTGCTTCAGGCTTTGCGACCCCTGTTGGTAAGACTGATATTCTGCACGCAGCATATTGAGTTCTCGTATACCGTTCTCCCTGGCAATAATTCCCTGCTGCAACCGCTTCCTGTTTTCGAAAAAAGGCATAATAACAAACAGCACTACAAGCGTTATCACCACAAAACATGCGGTACCAATAACCAGATATTTATCACGCTTGTTGATCTTCATATTCCTGTTGAGAGTTTAATTGATCTCTTGGAGCGAATTTCAAATATTACCTGCTTCCCCGTTCGGTCCAGATTGGCAGAAGAAATTGTTACTCCTTCAAGAAAATCTGACTCCTCCAAACCTTTCATAATATTATCAACAGTGTTGAATGTATCTGCGGTACCTTTAAGTTGAATACCCTCTTGGTCTATCACCATATTTGTTACAACAACATCATATGTCTGGGGTATTCTCGCAGATATTTCTCCAATTATGTCAAGTGCTTTCTGGTCATTCTTCATTCCAGGCACGGAACCTGCCCCTTCTTTCAGTTCGTTGACCTTGGCTCGCATCTGCTGCACCGGATCGACAATTCTTTTTGCATCTGGAAATGTCTCAGTAAAAATTGTTTTCAGCTTGCCATCCAGATTTTTATATCGGCTGGAAAGTGAGTAATAATCTACAACCGCATCGGCAATTAGCATAATAATAATGACAGATAGAAAAATACCGACAGTACCTAACTCCTTTTGAAACTTGAACAGTTGCTTCTTATACGCAAATTCACCTATTCTGAAATTGAAACCTGCATCCTGCTTCTTTTCACGGAGCGCGAGGGCAAGGGCGTTATTCATGAGCTCTGGACGCCAGCCATAGCGCACCTCACTGTCCATACGCACCTCGGTTCTTTTGTATAAATCCATAGTCAGTACTGGAACTTCAAGCAGGTCCCCTAAAATATCCGTCATGGCAGGATATAGAGAGCTTTTACCGGTCAGGAAAATCTTTTCCAGTCTTAAGGTTCTGTCGGTTTGATCAACAAACGCCATGAGAGTATTCTGGATCGTTTTACATAAAACTTGCAGAGAAGCAGTAAGTGCTGCTTCATCTTTTTCTTCAGGTGACTGGTCACTCTCAATTTTTTCTATTATTTCCTTAAGTGCACTTCCATCAAACGTAACTTTTCGGATTAGAACAATCCTTCTTTTCAGAAACAGTATAAATGAGCATTTAGAATAGCTTATATGCAGATGGAGACCATTGTCTGGGGTGCCCTGATTTTTCAAGAGACACAACACCGTCGGTACATTCCCAACATCAAGCACTTCAGGATCGATTCCATGCTCCTGCAGTAAGGCAAGATGTTCAGAAAGGTATGATCTCCTGACAGCCGCGGAAAGGACATCTGTCTTATCGGATTGGCTTTTAACAACAGAAAAATCAATCAAAAATTCTTCAATGGGGCTTGCCATTATTGTTTCGAGCTCAAAAGGCAGAGTCTGCCTGACCTTTTTTGCGTCGCTGAAAGGCATACTAATGTTCCGGTAGGACAAACGATCATCAGGTACACTACTGTTAAAGGCAGCATCTTCAGTACCTATCATTTCACTTATAAGGCTCAGGGCTTCATCTTTGCCGCCTGCCTTTTCAATTTCGACAGAAGCACAGCCCATCACCTGATCCCCCTGCAGACCATGCTTTACCCTCACAGCTGCTACGGAATCTTCACTTATGTCAACACCTACATATTCCCCAAACATCTAGCGAACCATCATATTATTATGATTAATTTATGGAGCTGACTTTTGACGTACGAACGAAATAATATTTTTTCATTCGGCACATCTAACCATTGGACAATACTATTCTATTTGCCAAGACACAAGCTCAGTTTTATTATCTTCTTCCCTTTTCACTGTGCTTCTTATAGTTCGTATCATTGGCTCCATTTTACCTGAAGAAACGATCTCAAAAAAAACGCTTTTAGTCGTAAGAAGGCTGGGCGATATACTTACATCTCCAGGAAAACCAGGGGCTTCTTTGTACCAAGAAGAACTCGACAGATCATTCTGCCAGTCTCCTCTGTAAGCAATTACAGCATCAACTGCCCGCTGATCAAGCTGCTCAGAAAGAGCTTTCAGCACAACTTCATCAGCTGTATTTAGATTAATCCTCCCATCATTCCCGTATGGGGTCAGATAGTTGATTATTCCACTTATTCCTTCTGTACCGAACAATAGCTCCCGGCTAAAACCTTTAACCATTAGCAGTTCGTCTGCAAATTCAATTGGTCCGTTTTTGCAACCATAAGGTTTTTCCAGAGACATGTAGTATGAATTTTCAGCTCCACCAAAGCCACGGGTTTCGTCATCACTATCCATCCAATCTGCTACTGCATCAATAATCTGCTCTGCATCTTCTTGGGAAAGTCCTAAATCTTCTGATGTCAAAAGTCGTTTCAAAAGACCTGCCTGTTCATCATTCAGTACCTGTTTACCGTCAGCTTGCCTTTTTAATAGTGCATTTAGCTGGATTCTACCTGAGTGATCAATAACCGATGTTGCCAAACTCCCTTCGTCAAATAGAGACTCGGAAAATTGAGCCCACAATGAATTATTTGCCCAGAGCTCATGCAATGTGTCAATATTGTTCTCACCCCCATCATATTCAAGAAGTGCTCGTGCAATGTTTATACCGGACTTTGCGACATAATTGAGCTTTAGAGAATCTTTCATGTTTGTTGCTGCATATAGGTCTGAACGCATAGACCTATTAAACTGAATTGTCAAAGCCATAATGAGACTGACGATCAGCAATGTTATCAGGAGAGCCATACCCCTGTTGTTATTGATCAGCAGGGCCTTCATTCCACACCTGCCGGCAGAACAACACTTGTTGAAAACGTCATGGGTTCTTCCGGGTCCAGTTCGTTTTTGAATGACAGATTTATGGTAACCAAAGCCGGTAATCTCTCATCAAGTGGTTTATCTGACAGTTCATAACCGGTAGGATCCCAGGCCTCGTATACCTCACCTTCTTTGTCTCTGTAACTAAAAGTTACAGCTTCAAGACCTTCGCAGAGGTCGTATCTTTCTGAAATTTCACCTTGATGTTTATATAAAGTCGGTCTGTCTGATCGCGTCAGCACCAATGGACCATCCTCACTTCTCTCAGTGACATCATACAGTATTTCAGTTTTGACATACGCGGGTTTATCATCACTGAATGATATATGTGATCTAGATACGAAGCTCAAAGTATCTGCTCTTCGTTCTGCCAACTCTTTTTTTTCACCTTTAAGTAGAAAATCCCAACCTGAGTCCATGCTTACCTGCTCAGGCACAGCCAGATATACTGATTCCAGATCTTCAACCATCCTTTCAAGGGCTATTCGCGCCTTCCGATAGATTTCCGTCTGTTTTTCTGAAGAATTAATAACTCTTAAGGAGCCGGTATATGAAACATAAATGATTGAAAGGACAATGGAAGTTATAAAAATCGCCAGAAGTACTTCCACCAGTGTAAATCCATAAGAATGTGAACGGCTCCTAAAGTGTTTAACTTTTCTATTATTGAACACTGGATGCGCCACCTTTATCTATTAGCTGCCGGAACGAAAACACAGGACCGGAGTACATATTGAAACTGTGTTTCATCACCTAATGAGAGTGAAAGATCTACTCGCAACAACTTTTCAGCGAGGTTTTCAAACTCTTCACTGTTAAAATCCCTCACCTCAAGCTTCCATTGGTAACCGGGATATTCTTCACCAAAATCCCCCTGATAATCCAAGATATCTTGGAAACCACTGAGCTCAAGCTCAGCCATTTTTTTTTGAGCAAGTAATGCTGCTGTAGTACCGAACTTGGATTCGTTTGCAAGTGCTAAGCTTTGTGATTGAGAGCCAAGAAGAACAGTAAGTGCAATAGCTATTATGGCAACAGATATCATTACCTCTAAAAGGGTAAATCCTTTATTGCCCTGGTGAAAAGGCTGGTCTTTATAAAGACTGAAAATTGATATTTCCATTGGTGGTATCCTGTTATTACAGGCGTTGAAATATGCTATGTTTTCCGCAGCATATTTTCAGGTGCTATTGGAGTCATCTCTATGCATATCAATATATTTTTCATATATTTTTATGGTGCCCAGAAAAGGATTTAAGACAAGACTCATTTTTTTATCATCAGATTCAAGATGGATGATAACAGGTTCCACATATCCCTTTTTGTTGAAACGTACCAGCACTTCTCCTTCCGATTTCTTGCCATGGCTTTGCGACCAGACATCTGATATCCTGACACTTGAAGGCACCTGGTAGGCATTCTCTCGCGCTGAAGCGAGTAAAGTTTCGTTATCCGATTCGGTGGTTACCCAGTACCTCTGCTCCATAAGATCAAAGTGAAAAAAACCGGTCTTTTGCTCGCGTATTGTCCTGTTTTTCAATGTCTTTACCTGCCCGACAATCTTTCGTGCAGTTGAATTCAGAGAATCAGTCAGTAACGTTTGTCTGAACCTCGGAATACTGACAATGAGCATTAAGCCAATAAGGGCAAGGACCACAACCAGTTCCATTAAGGTGTACCCTTTACTGCCCTCCAACTTACCAATTACTCCAGTTCCCAATTGTTAATATCGGAATCTTTTCCATCTCCGCCAAGTTCTCCATCCGGCCCATAAGATACGAGGTCGAAAGAACCATGGCTGCCGGGGCTCAAATATATGTAGTCCCCTCCCCAAGGATCCTTTGGCAGCTTACCTTTTTCAAGGTATCCTCCATCCCTCCAGGCCTTTGGAAGTTTACCTGAAGTAGGCTGCTCCACTAGAGCTTCAAGCCCTTGCTCTGTAGAAGGGTAGATACCATTATCCAGGTTATACATTTTTAACGCCGTCTCCAGGCTTTGAATCTGTACTTTCGCCTTCATCCTGCGGGCCTCTTCAGGTCTCCCCATAATCCTTGGGGCTATAAGACCCGCCAGAACACCGAGAATTACTAGCACCACCATCAATTCAATAAGTGTGAAACCCTTTATATTTGACTGTACTCTATTCATTTTTCAGCTCCTTTCCTTAAGAAAATAAGTTAGCTGATCATCTGGTTCATTTCGAATATTGGCAATAAAATAGATATTACGATAAAACCAACCACTAAACCCATCGCAAGTATCATAACAGGTTCAATCATTGAGGTGAGCCCCATAACGTTAGACTCCACCTCCTTTTCATAAGAATCAGCTATTTTCTGCAACATTACTTCAAGTTCCCCGCTCTGTTCCCCTACTGATATCATCTGGACAGCCATAGGCGGAAACCATTTACTCTGTTGGAAGGATGCTGCCATACTTTTTCCTTCCCGGATTTCTTCAACCGCGTCATCGATTACATTTGCGATCAAAATATTATCTACTATGTTTCTGACAATCTGCAGAGAAGTCAACAGCGGCACGCCGTTCTGTAAAAGACTTCCCAAAGCTCTGCTGAACCTCGCCAGGGCCGCTTTTTGATTTACCTTTCCCACAATAGGTGTGCGAAGTTTCATTTCATCCCAAAACATGCGCCCCTTCGGCCTTTTAATGGCTGCCCTACAACTCCAAGTTAACAATATAATCAGTAACAGGAATAGCCACCAATACGACTTGAAAAAGTTACTGAATCCGATCAATAACATTGTAGGTAAAGGTAGAACCTGCTGCATTTCAACAAATACTTCTGTGATACCTGGTACTATGAAGGTCACAAGAAAAAACAGCACCAATATACCGATTGCTGCCATGAAAACAGGATATATAAGAGCGGCCCTGAAACGCCCTTTCAAAGCCTGATGGTGTTCAGAAAATTCAGCGAGTCGTTCAAGAACAACGTCAAGTGATCCGGAAGCTTCACCAGCTCTAACCATATTGATATAGATGTTTGAAAAAAGATGAGGATGTTGCGTAAGAGAGTGAGTTAAGCTGTTCCCCTCATTTACAGATTCCTTGATTTGGGAAATGATTCTTTTGAATGTCGGATTTGTTGCCTGCTGTATTAGGCTGTCAAGTGATGACACAAGGGGGATGCCTGCTCCCAGCAAGGTTGACAGCTGCCGAGTCATAACCAGCACCTCTTCTGGTTTGACTCTATTACTTAAGGAAAAAAACAGCAAATCCCGACCTTCTTCAAGTGCTTTGCCGGTTGTTTCCTTAACCTTAACGGGATAAAACCCTTTACCTCTCAGTTTCTGTCGCGCAGCAACAGAGCTGTCGGCATCGATTATGCCCGTTTCCTTTTTACCGGATTTGTCAAGGGCTGAGTATTCGTAAACAGGCATTTTGAATAGTTTTATCTTATCACAAGATTATTATTGCTGACAAAACAGTTGATAGATCATGTCAGATAAATGCCTACTATCGATGAAAATAATAAGACCCTAATAAAGTGTCAACTTCCAAAGCATCAACTAAAGTGAATGCTGTTTCTCACAATAAAGCTGGAATACTCAAAGCCTGAAAACTCTGATAGATGCTCATGAGTTCCTGGAGAAACAGCGGTAGTTTGACACATAGTTTTTTCTGAAAATGTGATCTTTACATATCGCTCAGATAAACCTCTGTTCTTAAACTATTAATGCTTTTAAACTTATTAATGTTAAACTATTTCTATTAGTTCCAAATCGAAGGTCAGATCATTACCGGCCAAGGGTGGATTGGCATCAAGTAGTACCGTTGTGTCAGTTATCGCTGCGACTGTTACGATCAATTTCTGATTATCAGATTGAGTGATCTCTATCTTCTGACCAATTTCAGGGATTATTTCATCAGGAAACTGATTCTTATCGACTTCCATAACCATTTCTTCCTGACGGGGCCCATATGCCTTCTCAGCGGGTATCTCAACTGTTTTTGATTCTCCGGGAGTCATTCCGATCACTGCTTCGTCAAGTCCCGAAATAACCTGCCCTTTTCCAATAACAAATTGGAATGGTTCCTTCCCTCTTGAAGAATCGAACTCTGTTCCATCAGGTAATGTTCCTGTATAGTGGACCCTGACTGAATCTCCTGATTTTGCCTGCGCCATTACTTGCTCCTTTATTATTTTCAACAATAATATTTATAATATAACATCGTAATTTTATAATATAACATCGTAATTTCTAATTAACATGACTCCGCCCGAATTTGTCATAATAACTAATCACGGCGAGAAGTCAGATAAAAATGGGATTTTAATTAATCGGCAGAATGAAAATGCCTGAATTAAATTCCATGAGATGAGAACAAACAACCTTTCTGAGAGTATTAGGTTATTTGTCAGTGGTGGAATATTTCAGCTTTGAGCTCGAAATCACTTCAGCTTCTGGTGTACTTTCTTGTGCACTGCTTCCCTGAAGCAGGCGGAGTTTCTGAGAACTTGCCTTCACCTCACCATTAAGAGCAGCGCCAGATTCTACAGAGAGATCAGTCGTTTCAAGACTACCATTAATTGTGCCGCCCTTTTTTGCAAAAAATTGTTTTGCAACAATATTTCCATTTACTCTTCCCTGACAGACAACAATGTCTGCCTCTATATCGCCCACGATCTCGCTTGACTCGCTGAGAATTAGGTACTCTCCTTTGATGTTCCCTTCGATTCTGCCATCAAGTCTGGCCTTTCCCTTAAAAGAGATATTACCTGTGACCGTCATTTCCTTATCAAGTATGCTCGTAATAGCATCTTTGTCGGTTGTTGCAGAAACTAGTCGGCTTTCATTGTCACCTTTATTGAAAAGACCCATATAGACACCCTTGTTGAGATTAGTAGTGGAAGACCTTACTCTTTAGAATCTAAAGATAGATACCTTGCAATTCTCATAAATTTTACAGGATTAACCAGCTTTCCCTTATGGTGAATTTCGTAATGCACATGAGGACCGGTACTCCTGCCGCTATTACCCAGCAAAGCAATTACCTGACCCCTGGTTACCTTGTCTCCTTTTTTTACAAGAATCTTCTTGCAATGGGCTAACATCGTCCTGAAGTCACTGCCATGATCAATCAAAACATACCAACCGTAACCTTCATCGTACCCTCTTTCAAATACCATGCCAGATGCCGTTGCTCGTACTTCGGTGCCTCTCTTTCCTCTGATATCTACTCCCTGATGAAATGCTGCTTTCGAGTTAATCGGGTCGTACCTGCGTCCAAACTTTGATGTAATAGTACCAAGTGCAGGTGCTCCAAGGGGGATATCCTGAATTGTTGCCAGATAACGGTCCGCCATAAAAATAAGATCTTCATGATTGTTATTAGTGAGGCTTGTAAATGGTCCCCCACTATTTTCATGAGTCTCCTGTACTTTCACATCAATTCCAACGGTACTTAAAATTGATTCGATTATCTGACTTTTTTCATTTAATTCACCAACAGCATCTCTGAGTAGGGCTTCCTTTTCCAGACCAAGAGCTAATACCTGACCCTGAAGCCCCTTTGAGCGTGTTTTCTCTTCTACAAGCTCCATTTCAATACCAACCAGTTTTCTTTTCAATTCTGTGCCCTTAACAAAAAGACACACTCCTAAAGAACTCATAACCGTCAAGGCAAGAAAAACTGTTACAGAGAGAAAGGATATTTTTTTTATGAACTTCTTTGAAACCACGTAATTTTTAGTACTACCGTCTTCACTTGCTATCAAAATGTGCAGCGTGTCTTTCATGGGGTACACCTGTTTAATTTCTAAAATACTGCAGACGCAGTTTACGATAAAAAATGATTAATAATTCCTGAATTCATTATAAAAACTGCAAAATTACGAACCGTACAATAATATTGCTCTGCTTTTGAGTCAACAGAAATTGACAGCTGTAAACTTGATTACCTTGTTTTCATGATGCAGGAAGCACTATTCCGTCATCGCTTTTCTTGTTTTCCCTGTATAGAAGAATTGTTTTTCCAATTACTTGAGCAACTACAGCACCTGTTTCGCGTGACAGTTTTTCGGCAACATCCTTTCTATCCAGATCACAATTATTGCCAACTTTAACTTTAACAAGTTCATCAGAATCTAATACGTTTTCCAGTGAAGATTTCAGATTCTTGGTAATTCCTTCCTTGCCGAGTATAACTTTGGGGGACAGATGATGGCCCAAACCGCGAAGATAGCGTTTCTGTTTGCCGTTCAATATCGTATATTCATTCTTATTAGCAATATTTGCCATTTAATCACCTGAATAATATTATCTTAAAATAAATTGGATATAATCTCATACCCACCTATGTATGTACCAATCATGCTGCCAAAACCGGGAAGCAAAAAAGCAAGAAATACTTTCAAAAGTTTATTCTTCCACCAGCCTCTTAAAGTAGCCATATCTTCCAGCACCGTTTCAAACTCTCCAACAACAGGTGGCTGGGCCATTACCTGAATAAAGGCTGTCACATACCCGGCTCCGATAACAGGCGTTAGGCTGGTTATCGGCGCTGCTATGAAAGCACCTGCAATAGTAAGCGGATGAGCCAGGGCTAAAACCGCCCCGATTGCCGATGGGATGCCATTGGCCAAAACCCAGTACATTAGATTAGCCGAAGCTTCTGCGCCCCCTTTTCTTAATCCTATTGTGATTAGAGAACAAATAATCACCAGAGGTATCGACCACCCAATAACCTTCCAATATTTTGACACGGGTGGGAATGTACTGATGTCATTCATATATTCATCAGTGTCGAACTCATGCTTTGTATTAAGTGTATTTTTTATGCCTTCCACATGACCCGCACCAACAACTGCCACAAGCCTTTTTCCTTTAGCAGCTTTGATTTTTTCAGCTAGAAAAAAGTCCCGCTCATCTATTAGGACCATTTTTAACTCCGGCATAGCTTCACCAAGTTCTGCCATGAGTTCTGACAGTACGTCCTTACTCTTCAACTCAGCTAATTTTTCTTCCGTTAGTTCTGTTTTGTCAAACAAGCTCACAAAAAGAGTGGCCAAGAGATAATTTTTTTTCAAAAAAGAAGTATTATGCCATGCCCTGCGCAATGTCACCCTCACATCCCGGTCACAAAGCTCAACAGGAATCATGTTTTCTTCTGCAGCTTTTGCCGCTTCAAGCAGTTCTGTACCTGGAAGTACCCCAAGTTTTGCACCAAGCTTTTTCTGATATGAGGACAAAACAAGATTTACCAGCAATGTGCTGATCTGCTTTTTCCTGATGATCTCTTTCAAGTCTAACGATGTAAATTTCTTTCTCTCTGCAAGAGACTTGTATCTTTTCTCATCGAGTTCAATACACACACAGTCAGGCTTTTCTTTTTCAATTACCTGCCTAACTAAATCTATAGACTCGCTGGATATATGTGCAGTTCCAATGAGAATGATTTGCCTGTCATCCAGATTGAGAATATGGACATCCTCTGAATATTTATCACCCTTATTGTGCACATCTATAAATTGGTTTTCTTCCTGATTCATTTTTTTGTACGGTGTTTTTCTTACTCAAATTATAATTCTGCTTACCACTCCATATTGTTATCTAAATACTTCCTTAACGAATGGAATTTTTTTTCACAAACATTTCAGATGTGTTCTTTCAAGACATCAACAGGATGATTAACACTTATTCACTTTCCGACAACAACTTGTTCATACAGGGAACTGGAAATTCAGCCCGAATAAATAATGGTTACTCCACCTGACTCGCAGGCAAAGAGAACAACTTTTATCTGGAATTAGCCTACGATGGACAACAAAATTAATTTAAGCGGAATAGAAGAGTGACCTTCTTAGGGAACACTTTGATATGAAGCTGTTTTCAAATTACTCTGGGAAACATTACCCAGGATTTCATGAATCCACACAGAAATATATTCTTGACATTAATGTATTAAACATCAACGTCATCGATTTTTATAAGTAACTGGTTACCAGGATATATGACATTACCCCTTAGGTTATTCCATCGTTTAATATCTCTCAGGGTAAGGTTGAAACGCCTTGCAATAATCCAGAGAGAATCTCCGCTTCGAACCTTGTAATATGTTTCCTTTTTGCCGGATAAACTGTAACTGGCCAAGGTTTTCACAGGCAATAGTAATGAGTCGCCTGGGTATATGGTATTTCCGCTTAAATCATTCCATTGCCTTATCAGTGAAACAGATAAATTGTAGCGCCTAGCTATTGTCCAAAGAGAATCACCACTCTTGACTTCATAATTTGCCATCTGGCCCGGTTTTGAATCTGAAGCACCCCTGGTGTTGACGTTTTTTGTCACATTTGATGACGTTTTTTTGTCAACCGGGAGGGCAATTCCCTCTTTCTTAACATACAATGCCAATTGTCGACCTGCTCTAATACGACTTATATCTCTTAGGTCATTCCATCCTGCAATTAGATGAGCAGGGACATTATAGCGTGTTGAAAGTTCGGAAACTGTTTCACCTGGCTTTATTTTGTGGAGAATAAAACTCTCCTTGGATGTGTCCGCTACGTACTGGGGGGCTGTTTTACCTTCAGGAAGTAATTCATATTTTGTGGTACGATAAGGTATACGCAACCTCTGACCGGCTTTAAGGGTGGACGAACGTAGGTTGTTAGCCTTCAGAATTATTGTTTTTGTAAGTCCGTATCGCCGGCATATACCTGAAAGACTCTCTTTTTTCCTGACTTTATGGGTTTTATAACTTGTCGTAACAGTTGCATGTACTCGTGGCAGATTATTGACAAGTTGCTCTTTTTTCCCCGCTGGTACCTTGATCTCGTATGAAGCCTTATCAGGGGGTGTAAAAGAGCGTAAAAGTTCCAGATTCAGATTACGTAGCTTATCAGGTTTGACGTCGCAAGCGAGAGCTACAGCACTTAAGCTGGTCCAGCGGGGAACTCTTACTGTCTCATGGGAAAATGGTGGATTGAGTTTTACATCAACAAATCCATATTTTTCAGGATCCTTCGATATTATTATAGCTGCAATTAATTTAGGCACATAGCGTTTTGTTTCCAATTTGAGATATTTCCCTTGGGCAAGTTCCCAGAAATCTGTAGTGTTGTATTTTCTTATTGCCCTTCGAATCTTTCCTTCACCAGCATTATATCCTGCTACAGCAAGATGCCAGGAACCAAACTCCTCATATAGATCTGAAAGATACCTTACTGCAGCTCTGGTTGACTTGACGGGATCCTTTCGTTCATCTACATAACTGTCGATTGTCAGATTGTAATGCTTCCCCGTTGACCTGATGAACTGCCAGAGTCCAACAGCCCTAGCTCTGGAATATGCATTGCGACTGTAACCGCTTTCGATCATAGCAAGGTAAGCCAGGTCCAACGGTAGCCCAGCATTCTTAAGTTCTTCATGGATCATTGGAAGATAGGTACCGGATCGCTTAAGCCAACGGGCAAATGATTTTCTGTGTTTATTCTGGAAAAAATCTAGATAATATTCGACCTGACGATTGATCGTTACAGGAAAGTCATATTCAATTTCGGCTTCTTTAACAGTTTCTGCAGGTTCACCTTCTTTCCAGTCACCAAGCGACTCAAGTTCTTCAAGTTCCTGGGCAACTGTCTGCTCCGGCTCGGCAGGAACATTTTCTTCAGTATCCATTCTGACATCAAGACTTATCTCCGCTATTGACTCCTCAGTACTAACCTCATCCATATAAGAAGCAGCCAGGAAGTCTGGATTAAGCTCTGAAGCTTCATTAATCTGTGCGTTGTCTTTGGACAGAGGAGCACAGGAAATTAATGTTGTAGCAAAAAAAAACGCAACACTTGCAATGTAAATAAATGATTTTTGTGTGTGCACTACATTTTCCTTTATTAATAAGTGTTTAAAATCTGCTTTTTCTACATGAGAACAAGAAAATATGCAACGAAAAACAAGTCTGTACTTGAAGTAATAATCAATTTAGGGAATTATGGGCCCTAATTTTACATCGGTTAATATAAGTAAAATATTAACAAAACTAACCAGATTTTATACAGCAATATCTGTTCCAAACATGCTTAAAAAAATAATAAAAGCCCTTTCCTTTCTAATCTTTGGCATGAGCCTGCTGCTAATTCTGTTGGCGATTGCAACTTATTTCTGGCTTGTAGCTCTTAACCCCGGCAAAGAGATCCAACAGGGGAACATAGAGAAGATTCTGGCCATGGAAAGTCCAGTTTACTACAACGATGGCCAGACAAAGATTGGTGTATTCTTTGAAAGTGCCCATCGCCAATATATTAACTATGACGAAATTCCAAAAAGTTTCATAAACAGTATCATTGCCGCTGAAGACAGTACTTTTTTTAAACACCATGGTGTTGACATTCAAGGTATCCTTAGAGCACTTATTGCTAACGTTCAAGCGGGCAGAGTGGTACAGGGCGGGAGCACTATTACACAACAGACTGCAAAGAACTTATTCAAGCGAGAAGGTCGTTCAATTAAAGCCAAGCTCAAAGAGCTGGTTTATGCTTTAAGGCTTGAATATCACTATTCTAAAGAGAAAATTATGGAGTTTTATTCCAACCAGTTTTATGTAAGCGGCAACGGGCACGGACTGGGAGTTGCTGCGAGGTACTTCTTCGATAAAAGTGTTGATGATTTAAACATGCTAGAATGCGCTTTTATAGCAGGAAGTGTTAAGCGGCCAAACTATTACAATCCGTTTATAAAAAAGACTGACATAGACATTGAGCTGGCAAAAATCCGCGCCAAGGAGCGAGCTGGTTATGTACTCAGGCAAATGTACAAACTCAATATGATTACAGCCGATGAGTATCAGGAAAATTTTGATAAGGAGATTTCGTTTAAGAAGGGAAAAATGTTCTATAGCCTCAACACTATTATGGACACAGTCAAAGAGGCCCTGAATTCGCCGCAACTGGAAAACGCCCTTTCAATGCAAGGTATTGAGAATGTCTCCACATCAGGAATAAAAATCATCACATCAGTAGACAAAGATCTCCAGGAACAATCACTTATTCCTTTCCGTAAAGAACTCTCCAGATTAGACACAAGGCTCAGAGGGTATAATCGTGAGGAAGTCCAGAATAGTTACGATGAACTTACCTTTGAAAAAGGGCAAGAAATAAAACCAGAAACCTTCAGTTTTGGGACCGTTACCTCGATAACTTCAAAAGATAATGAACCTGAAATCCATGTATTACTAGAAGGCCGACAAGAGCTGGAAGGCAAGATTGACAAAAAAGGTCTTATGCCCCTTTTGGGCTCACTTGTTAAGTGGCACAGAAATCGTTGGAGTGAAGCAAAAGACAAAGACCTGCCTCTTATTCTAAATCAAATTGAGAAAGATGATAGAATTTTTGTAAGTATCCGCAATATTGACCCCATAACAGGTGAGCTGCAGTTAACCCTTGAGAAATATCCTGAAATTCAGGGTGCTGCGATGGTCCTCAGGGAAGGGAAAATTCAAGCAATGGTCGGTGGCATGGAGAACCACTTCTATAATCGGGCTATAGCTGCCAAAAGACCTATGGGGTCAGCAATAAAGCCCCTTGTCTATGCTGCAGCACTTCAACTCGGGTGGAATACTATTGATCCTCTGAATAACAAAAGAAATGTTTTCGTTTATCAAAACGAAGCATATTTTCCTCGTCCTGACCACATCAGTCCACATGAAAAGGTTTCTATGAACTGGGCTGGTGTATATTCTGAAAACCTGGCCACAATTTGGCTGCTTTACCATCTCTGCGACAAGCTTCCACCGGCACAGTTTTCAGAGTTTGTCGAAAAACTTGATCTCAGCCGACGCGATAAAGAATCATATGTTCAATACAGGCAAAGAGTTCGTGACAAGTATGGTATTGTAGTTAATCAGGACACTCTGTACAAGACTGCATTCAGAAAAGCCATTTATGATCTGGGACCGGACCTTGTATTTGACGGGAAAGTTGATGAATATGAATTCCTCAAATCACTTCAGTACGGCACTAATTTTGAAAAATATCTTGAAGAGGTTGAAGAACTTCTCACACCGGAGGTTGAAGAAGATCCAGAGAAAATGAAAAAAACTCTGAAAGAAATGAAGATCAGGGAGGACATACTCAGATATAATTTTCTAGGGGTAAAAAAATTAAGAGAGGAAATTAAAACACTTCAGGGAAAACAGGTGTTTAGTCCAGCAGAATTTTCTTTTTTCATGGCGGATGAGTATTCAGGACAATTGTACTTCGAACCTGATACCGGCAACTACATTTATGCATCATCAGTTCCTGAAGATGCAAACTGGTATTACGTCAGTCAACCACAATTAAAGAAAATTCTGCGGCCTTCGCTTCTTTCTTTTGGACGCAAAGTCTCTCCCGAAAGTTTTTGGGATTCAATTCTTATTGAAGGTGTGCTTACTCAATCAACAATTGATATCCTGAGCGTTAATGTAAGGAGAGAATACGACCAATTAGCAAGCCTGCCGTCATATAGCCCTGAAGTTTTGCATTCAATACAGGATTTTAGGGTTATGGTAGGTCTGCAATACCTGACACGCCTGTGCAAGGTTTTAGGAGTGAAAAGTGAGATCGAACCTGTTTTATCTTTTCCACTTGGATCAAATGTGATATCACTGCTGGAGACTGCAAGGATATATGAAGGGCTTACCACCGGCAAAGTGAATTTGAACATCGATGATGAAAATATTGATGAACTGGCAATAATTGACCGGATAGAAAACAGTGAGGGAGAGGTTCTCTACCGGGCTGACAGTACTTCTAGGGAGATTTTTTCCTCTCGAGCCACTTTGGCAATCTCAGATATTCTAAAAAAAGTTATTAAATTTGGGACAGGAAGGTATGCATACAACAACGCAAGGTTGCACAGCAGGGATCCTGAAAAGGAAGACCAGCTCCGCAATGCAAATTTGCGGCTTCCTTTGCTAGGAAAAACAGGCACAGCGAATCGTTTTACAAACTCGGCATTTGCCGGTTTTGTTCCCGATCTTATTCCTGAAACCAACAGAATGTCTCTTAAGAACGGTTACACAATAGCCTCCTATGTCGGATTTGACGACAATACGCCAATGGTACAAGGTAACACGCGTATTTCAGGTTCAGGTGGAGCGCTTCCAATTTGGACAAAAATTGCGAATGCGATAATGCTCGAAAAGAATTATGCTTCTGATCTTGATCTTATAGACCTTTCATTTACCAGAATAAAAGAACTTCCGATACATTATGGGAAACTTGGACAAACTGATATTCGGGTGAACAAAGGTAATGGGTTATTCGAAGCTTACCCTTCTCAACATCAAAAGCCAAGAACCGGCATTGATGTTCTTACATTTGGAGAAATCCTACCCAATGGTGACTTCGAACCATCTAGACATTTTGAACCATATCGGTATGTTATGGAATAGAATAGTTTGAGGAAATATTGTAATTATGCAAAAATATATATCCCAAAAATTCATTTATAACCTTCTTCCAATTTGCTTTTTAATCACCAGTGGATCATTACTTGAAGGGTGCGCCCCTAAACCGGGTATCAGAACACCGTCATCAAGACCAACAATTCCACCCGTTGTTAAACCTAAACTGACTCCACAGCAGGGAACTTTTCCTACCCCGGATATAACCAACAAAATGCCGAACCTGCAAACGGACTATAAACCGTATCTCGAAAAAGATGAGCAAATGCAGACAAATAGGTTTCAAACAGTATTTATTGAAAAACGTATATCCATATATGAAAAAAAGTTTCAAAAGTGGATAGACCTCAAAGACCAGAATTATAATCTGCCGGAAGAGACCATAAACCAGTACGACCGGAACTCCTGCCCAACCCAATTTGAACAGATACTTACCGGATATAATAGGCTCTTGGAACAATTAAAGATGTCCTCTTCCATTACATCTGTAACACCGGTTAAAATATCAATTAATGAATTATACCAGCTGGACATTCAGTTTCTTGAAAGCGACTGCGAAAAGCTTTTGACAACACCATTATTCAAGCCATTCGAAATGGTAGTTGAACCTGTTGAAACATCAACAAGAAAATTGGTTACGGAAAATGATGTAATTAATTATGTCAACAAAGGACAATACAGCAAAGCAATTTCAGCATTTAATACACTTGCCGGTGATCCTACTTGCAACCCCAGCCTCAGGGTTCAGGAGATGTATGGTAAGGCCCTATTGCGAACTGAGCAGCTGGATAATGCTCTATTAACTTACCAGGATGTACTTACGGCTTCAAATCAAATCATGAAACACTGGAGCCTTCAGCGACAGGTTGCGGATCTGCTTCTGGCCACGGGAAGAACACGCGATGCCGCTAACGAGTATCAAAAACTTCTTGGTGCTTATGATTCAGTCGAAAAAGAAAATTCTTGGGCCAGGGAGCAACTTTCATTACTAGATTCACAATCCACTTCAAGAGAAATGCAGGCTTACTCTGCGCTGCTCCGTTTATATCTAACGACTGATAAAAAAAGCAGGGGAGATAGGATTTCACGACAGGCAGACCGTATAATAGATGCTTTTCCTGATCGGCCTGTCGCGATAAGTGCAGAAAAAATCAAGCTCTCCGCAGATAATAATATCAGATTCTGGGTTGGCAAACAGCTCATGGAAATAGATGACCTGGTTGACAAGAAAGCATTTCCGAAAGCACTTGCTATTCTTGAAGAACTTTCTGCTGTCAGCCTCCCTTCAGAGCTGAATACGATTGTACAGAAAACATATGACGAAGTAATCCTGGCTTCAGCACGCGACCGGGAAGCTCAGAGAGCTGCAATTGAAAAATCTTTGGCAGACCAATGGGACTCAGCTTTAAAATTGCAGAAATCAAGAAAATATGATGAAGCAATTTACGCATTTATGCCTCTTCTTGATACTGACTATGATGCCAAAGCAAGAAATGAAATCGCTGAAACAATGAAACTTGCCGCCGTTTCAAAGCGGAAAGAAGCTGCCAGGCTTTTTTTGAAAGCTGGAAAAACTGCAAACCCTGCTCGAAAAAGAGAATTGCTATTTAAATCCCGTGATCTTTTAAAAGAAATTTTAGAGAAATATCCTCAAGTTGATATAATCGACAAGGTCACGAAAAATCTCAATATAATTGAAAGACAGATTGGTCAACAATATCCATCGATTCGCAGTATACCTGATAGGTCAGATAACTCTATCATCAGGTTTGATAAAAAGGAGATACCTGTTGAAAGTCTTTGGCCTTCAAATTGAGCAAAATTAATTGATTACATTATAGCACTTAATTGTTGCGCCAATTAGGAAAGTCGCATCTTATATTTTTTTTCGTTCCTTGTTTAGTTCTTCAGAACTTTTGAGTTGATAAATGCGGACCTTGCGGCTTCGTGGAAATTCCCTTTTCATAATAGTTTTCAAGTGTCTATGCAGTTCACTTATCTTGGATTCAAATTCCTGTTCCAGATAACCTCTCTCTCTCACTAAAACCAAATCCTTAGCTATCAACATCACACTGACACCTCGGATACGCTTGTATGAAAGAATCTCCACTCCCTGTGGAGGGATAGATTTTTTGAGAAAATTCAGTACATACTGAATTGCTGAATCGCGGTTGACCAATGCCATTATTTCTAAATTCTTATTTTTGCTTTTCCAGGCCCAATATCTTTTCCTTTACTGCTAGTCCTCCAGCAAAACCTCCGAGACCATTGCTGCCAACCACCCTATGGCAGGGGATAATTAGCGCTACTGGGTTTGCATTACAGGCCATACCCACAGCTCTTGCAGCTTTTGGCCTGCCGATGGACTTTGCCAGCTCCCCGTAGGTCCTTGTTTCACCATAAGGAATCGAATAAATCTGTTTCCACACTTGTTTTTGAAACTCTGTGCCAGATTTAAGAAAAGGAGAAGATAATAAATTACCTCGGTCCTTCACCTTGTTTAGCATAATTTTTTTTAACTCCTGACAGATAGTGTTTTGAAAAGCACCTCTACCTTTTTGCACCTTACCGGATGCACTCTCGATTAGTTTTAAGGCTTTTTTGTGTTTTTCTTTGGAAAACGTTATATGAATAATCTCATCGGGGCTGTGCGCAATCACATAAAAAGGTATATCATTAGTGCGGCAACAAACTGATAGCATTGATTTCATTGATGATCCTCGCTTACTTTTTGACTTCATGCACAGAGATTTCGGGGCTGGCCTTCACCTACCATATTGTCGCGTAAACTGTATATATAATTATATGAACTTATTAACTTACCATGTGCAGAATTATTCACTAAATATAAAATATGCATCCATTGGAAAAAGAAACATATAATCTCATTTGCAAATATAGTCTTTTGCTGGAGAATGATTCTGTCATTGTCGCTGTTTCGGGGGGACCGGACTCAATGGCACTTCTTCATGTACTGGCAAAACTTAGTAAGGACTTTAGCCTTAAACTCACAGCTGCATATATTGATCATGGGCTTCGGCCTGAAGAAACGGCTCAGGAAAAAGAACTTGTTCGCATCCAGTCAAAAAAACTAAACATTCAATTTGTTTCAGGCAGTGTTGGCGTCAAAAAACACGCTGATCAGAATAAAATTTCTGTTGAACATGCGGCACGGACTCTGCGCCACAACTTTTTAAAGGAAACTGCAAAAAAACTTGGGGCGCAAAAAATTGCACTTGCCCACACCGCTGACGACCAGGCTGAAGAATTGCTAATCCGACTTGTTAGAGGTACTGGACGTAAGGGGCTTTCCGGTATGTCTATACATAACAGTATGCTCATCAGACCATTTCTTCGTTTTCCTAAGAAGCGCCTGCTTGATTATCTTGCTCGTTACGATATCCCATGGTTACAGGACAGCTCCAATATGGAGCGTATTTTTTTACGCAATAAAATACGTCTTGACCTAATTCCATACCTCGAAAAACATTTCAACCCCGGTATTAGCCGGACATTACTGAAGACTGCTGAAGTCTTGGAAAGTGAAGAAAAATTATTGGAAGAGATCGCGGAAAATGCGTGTACCATCTCCTTTGAGAGGGGGAAAAAACCGTCTCAAAATCTGACTATTAAAATTGCAGAATTTTCCACCTTTCCTATTGCTATCCAACGCCGTGTTCTAGAGTCAGCATTCCATAAGATGCGGAACAAACCAAGCGTCAGACATATTGAACAACTTCTCCATCAAATAGACAAAGGACACCAAAACTCTATACTACATTTTTCTTCAGGACTTAGGTCCATAAAGCGGACCGGCAAACTTCTTTTTTCATATCCTGCCGGCATTGTTCACCAACGCGGCAACCTTATAAAATTTGCCTCAAAATATTATGAATTAGCTGTTGCGGGGCCAGGTTCTTATAGAATTGAAGAAACCGGTGTTACAGTAACCTTAGAATGCATCGATTGTTTACCAGAGGGGTACGATAGTTATGAAGAACAAAATATATTTCTGGATCTGGATAAAGTATCTTTTCCCATGCTTCTGCGCTCGCCTCTTGCAGGGGACAGGTTTCATCCTCTTGGAGCTCCAGGAAGCAAAAAGGTGGGGGACTACATGACCGACCGAAAAATCCCTAAAGAAGAGCGTGACAAAATCCCTATACTTCTTGACACGGAAACAATTATCGCACTCCCTGGAATGCAAATTGACAACAGGTTCAGAATTACAGATTCAACCAGGAATGTATTAAGAATTCGTATAGGGCAGGATCAATAGCTGATCACCCGCGAATTGAATAGCCACCGTCGACAACAATTGTCTGCCCCTGTATCATTGTTGCTAGATCACTACATAAAAACAGTGCAACATCTGCGACATCTTCAGGAGTTGTCAGCCTGCCAAGGGGTGTCCTTCCAAGTGCTGTATCGAGAATCTGTTCACGGTTAGGGAATTTTTTCAATGCCGCTGTATCAACTGCGCCGGCGCTAATCGTATTTACGTTGATACCCAAAGGCCCAAGCTCTACTGCAAGATGCCTCACCAGAGACTCAAGAGCCGCTTTTGAAGCGCCCACCGCTGTATAATTTTCTATAGCACGAACAGCGCCCAAGCTTGAAACTGCCATTATTCGACCACCTTTTTGCATGAGTGGAACTGAAAACCTTGTCAAGGTCAACAAGGCCCGAGCATTAATATCCATTGCCCAGTTCCAATGGCGACTGCTCAATTCGAGTGCGGGCTTCAACACTCCAGATGCAGCATTACTCACTAGTAAATCGAGATGCCCAAATTCATCATGGATTTTCTCACACATTTTCTCGACATCGTCATCATTTGCTACATTTGCTTTGACGACAAGACATTTTACACCAATATCATCAGCTGCCTTTGCTGTTTCTTCAGCGTCCCTGCGATGCCGAACATAGTTAACAACAAGGTTCACGCCGTTTTCTGCAAATCGTAATGCTATTGCCTTGCCAATCCCCCTGGATCCCCCGGTTATTAAGGCTACTTTTCCCTTTAATTCAAACATATTATATCCTTTTTTCAGACGCCTGACAGATGACCCGTTTTACCAAGCTATTTCATTATGCATCATGAGACCGATTATTGTATGAATCTATTGAATGATGTCACTAATGTGATATTCAGCTGGAAACTTACAGATAGCTATAAAAAAATTCAACAAGAAGGTTGTTATCCTTGAATTAAGATTAATCTTTTATACCGGAAACCATTCTTCTCAAACTGCTCGCCAACACACGAAAAGGATTAAAGGAAACCGGTTTAAGATTATTGGGAAAAAGGAAATCATTAACACTGAGCTCTGAAGGTTCCCGATGACTGTAAATAATATTTTCCGAATGTGCCCCTGGAAGTCCTCGTTTGCTGCTCTCAATCCAAATAGGGCTTTTTGCATTTTCAGACCCCAGTACCGCGAGTAAAGCAGTTTCCAGAGCAATCGGGTTTTCAGAAGCTGCTATAATCCCTAACTGATATGGATCACCTGATATGGGGCCTGTTCGGTGCATTGCTGTTATGCCATCAATAAAACTTACCCCATCAGGAAGAACTTTGATCAGGTCCAATAATACAGAAGCAAAATCCCCGGCTTTTTTCCCGTATTTCATATGCCACCAAGGCTTCTGCAAACCGACAACAACTCCGAAGTAATTTTTAACTGCAAGCGTAACATAAAGCTGGCTATGGGCTTTGACTTTCGGCAGGTTTACTAGAACATCGCATTCCAGCACTTCAGTGGCTATTCCTGCTTTAACTCCGCACTCAAGAGCAACATTAAAGGTCTTAGAAAAATTAACCATGCGTACCGGAAGTTTATCTAAAATATTACTAACACCAATAGCCTTCATTACACCCTTTGCTGTTCCAAATGCAGGCGAGTCACCGATTGACACTTTACACCCATGATCAAGAAACCACTCAGAAACGGCAGCAATAAATTGCGGATGCGTGCAGGCAAGTGCGTCTTTACTTGAAGCGCTGATTAGATTTGGTTTAAGTAATACATTTTTGCCATGTCTTGGTTCAAAAGAAATCCCATGGCTTAGGCTTTCGATAACTTCCTTGATTTTTCCGGTGTCGTAAGTTTGACAACGCTTTAAACCAACCACTGCTGTATCAATTTTCATATGAAATTCAGATAAAGTTGCAGACAAAAGAAAAAGGCCAACCTTGGGGGACAAAGTCAGCCTTTTTCAGGAGAAAGAAGATAAGAGTAATTATCTTAATTTGTTTTAAGCAAAACATATGCCAACACAAATAAAAAATAATCACTCTACTCAAAGCCCCCTAAATTCAATAAAATTCGGTTTATCTTGCCATTCCTGAATTATTAAATAATTCAATTTTTTGTACCTTACCTATTTTACAGTACAAAAAACTTTATTTTACTGGATAACTTATTTATTCAAAAATTTTATGCAGATAGCTTTCAATTACAAAAAAAATCATTTAGATTCACTTGCCCAGTTCAGCAAGCTGCCTGCAAGGAGTATCTCGCGGTGCCGCTGAGAAACCTCTAATATTGCATAATAGGCTTTACCATCTATTTGAACTTCAATTTTTTCCGCACCAGCTTCAATATGTTTTCGTAAAGCCGGAATAATGACCTTTGCACCTTGTACGATTGAGTCGTAGTCGCCTGGGTTTTCGAAGACAAGAGGCAAAATGCCAAAGTTTATAAGGTTTGCCTTATGAATTCGGGCAAAACTTTTTACAAGCTTTACCCTGACCCCAAGGTAACGTGGGGCGAGAGCAGCGTGCTCCCTGGAAGAACCCTGCCCATAATTATCACCCCCGACTACCATACCACCAATATATTCGATAGCTACATCCTTAGCTCTCTGAACAAATTGCTCGTCCACAGAATTAAAAACGAACTCACTAATTGCCGGAATATTACTTCGCAGAGGCAAAATCTTAGCACCGGCGGGCATTATATGATCCGTAGTTATATTATCTCCCACCTTCAGAAGTACAATGCCTTTCCAGCTCTCAGGCAGAGCCTCCATTTCCGGGAAGGGTGCTATATTCGGACCACGAATAATTTCGATTTCATCACCTGAAGCTCTTGGTGCTTCAATTCTCTGATCACCAGGTAAATATTTCTCTGGCAATTCTATGTGCGGATATTCTTTTAAATCACGTGGATCTGTAATACAGCCTTTTATCGCTGAAGCAACGGCTACTTCCGGACTGCAAAGGTATACTTTATCATCTTGTGTACCACTGCGACCAGGGAAATTCCGCGGGAAAGTTCTAAGAGAAATTGAACCGGTCGGCGGTGCCTGCCCCATACCTATACAGCCAAGGCAACCTGCTTGATGAATACGGGCGCCAGACTTCATAAGGGTCAGCATATCCCCCTGTGCAGTGAGATTTTCGAGCACTTGCCTGCTGCCGGGATTAATTTCGAAACTCACATCCGAACTGATTGTCTCTTTCTCCAGCACTTTTGCGACAACCATAAGGTCACGCAGTGAAGAATTGGAACATGATCCAACCAAAACCTGTGACACCGGTTTACCGGCCACTTCACTCACTTTCACAACATTATCAGGAGAAGAGGGGCAGGCTATCATTGGTTCCAGTATTGACATATCAATTTCTATAACTTTGTCATACTCGGCATCCTCATCGGCCACAATTTCAACCCATTGGTCTGCCCGTCCCTGGCTATCAAGGAATTTTTTTGTATTGGCATCAGATGGGAATACAGATGTTGTTGCACCCAGTTCAGCCCCAAAATTAGTAATAGCAGCCCTGTCAGTCGCAGTAAGCCCCGCAAGACCTGGACCAAAATATTCAATAATATACCCAACCCCGCCTTTGACAGAGAGCCTTCTAAGCACTTCCAGGAGAACATCCTTTGCAGACACCCAATCAGGCAACTTCCCGGTGAGGCGGACACCGTAAATTTCTGGCATTATTAGATAAAAAGGCTTTCCGGCCATGGCCATGGCCACATCAAGCCCTCCGGCACCCATTGCCAACATGCCCAGCCCCCCGCCTGTTGGTGTATGGCTGTCAGAACCAAGCAGAGTCTTTCCAGGCACACCAAATCGCTCCAGATGAACCTGATGGGAAATTCCATTGCCCGGAGGTGAAAAATATAGGCCGTACTTTCTTGCTACGGATTGCAGGAAGCGATGGTCATCTGCATTGCGGAAATCTGACTGAACAAGGTTGTGATCCACATAGCATACCGAAACATCCGTCTGAACACGCGGTATGCCTGTAGCTTCAAATTCGAGGTATGCCATAGTCCCCGTAGCATCCTGAGTCAGAGTCTGATCAATACGTATACCAATTTCTTCACCTTTACGAAGCGTACCTTCCACTATATGCGCTTCCAGTATTTTTTCTGCAACTGTTTTCCCCATGACATACCTCTTATTTTTATTTTCCCGTATTTGAAATGGGAGAATAGCTTGATAGTCACCCCAACAATCTTAAAACATGTGGGTAACAATTATTTTAATGGAATTATCAAATTACGACATGAAATGACAATCATCACCAACATAACCAATTCATATGAAAAATTGTAAAGCCGGTATTCATACCATATAATGGTTATATTGTACATGAAGGAGAAGGCAATTATTTATGTTTAATAAATTTTCTTCAAACTCTTTTTCAATGAGATTATTTTCATTGTTTATTCACAACCTGTCAGAATTACCGGATATTCATAATGCCATTTTTCAGATTGTATATTATAAACATTTGTTGTTTTAGGAAAAGTACTCTTTTACCAGAACGACCCAGTCAATTGATGCCGAACTCCTATACCAACCAGAAAATCTTTGGTAATGAAATTATCGTATAAAAAACTGGCTCTCTTACTGTTGTCAGTTATAACTCTGATAGCTTTTTCTCCAAGGATCCTCCAGCTTGAACAGCTGCAAGACAGCCTTGTTAAGCAGCTCAGCGAAAGCCTAAATCAAGAGGTTCAATCCCGCGATATCCGCTTACAATGGCTTCCCATCCCTCACTTATCTTTTATTGATGCAAAAATTAAATCCGAAACCATGGATATTTCTCTTACCAGAGCAGACATATATCCGGACTGGAAAACTATAATATACAAGGGTTTAAAGCCTGGAACAATAAACCTGACAAATCCGCACATATTTGTGAAAAAGCTCACAGCTGATGACAATGAACCACGAATAATCCCCCCCCATCAAACAATACTGAATATTACGAATGGATCAATAGCAATTGATGACAACCTAAAACAGGGATGGATGCCTTCTCTTTCATTCACAGATATCAATTCAAAAATAAGATTACATCCAGAGGGGGGAATACAGGTAGACCTTAAATATAAAACCCCTTTCAGCAACAAGATAAGTATGCTGGGAAGTTATAATATAACCAACGGATTCTACCAATTCACTGTGGACGCTGAAGGAGTTAGACTTAATAAGAATATCTCCCTTCTTACCAAGGGTAAAATAGTGCCGGTGGAGACCGCATTAAACCTGAAAGGCAGCTTTGAGGGAATAGGAACCCAAAGTACAAAGGCGCGCCTCAAAGGAGAATTCCCATGCTATGTCGTTCTGCCGAAAGACAGGAAGGTCCTGCTCAACTGCGGTTCAGCAGATCTCCTGATGACCTATAAAGGAAATGAAACCTCACTTGAAATCAAGCAGCTTGAGCTGAAAGAACCTGCTTTGAAACTTAGTGGACTAATAAAAAGAAGTTTATCAAAAGGCACAAAACCATCTGAAAAGGAGATTCCCCGCTGGCAAGTTGATCTTACAGCAATAGATCTCAACCTGTCACAAATCAGAGAGGCCGTCCTGACTCTTTGGGGTAATACTGAAGTCGCACAGACTGTTTGCGACATCGTACGTGGCGGTTCCGCCAACCAAGCAAGCTATTTATTCGAAGGCATTGTTTCTGATTTCAATCAAATTGAGAACATGGACATAAGGGTTGATGTTAAAGAAGCTTCAATTCATGTTCCGTATGCCGACCTTAACCTCGTCAAGGCAAGCGGGCCGATATCAATAATTGACGGTTTTCTCAGCGGACAAAACCTTAAAGCCGATCTGGATAATAGTCACGGTGAAAACGGAAAACTGCTCCTTGATCTAACCGACAACAGAGAGGATGCTTTCACATTGGACCTTGATCTTGACGCGGATGTCGCAGCTCTGCCACCTATTCTTGATAGACTCGTTAAACACGAAGGTTTCAATAGGGAGCTGCAAAAATTTAGTAATACTTCAGGAAGGGCAAAAGGCAATCTGAAACTAGGCGACACCCTGAATGACATTCAAGTCGAAGTTAGTGTTTTCAATATTGATGCGGAAACAGATTACAATCGGATTTCATGGCATACCATAATTAATAACGGAATGATCAATGTTGCACCTGGCAAGGTGGGCTGGCAGGATATCCAAGCAACTATAGGCCCCCACTCTATCAAGCGGTCAGATGGTAATGTGACATGGGATGATGAATTATTTCTGAAGGTTGAACAGCTGAATGCTGCTGTAAATGCTAAGGCACTTTACTCTGAGCTCAATTCCAATTCGCTTATTCCACCTCAGATCAAGCAAGCACTTACTGCGATCGAAGGGTCACTTGATATTTCTAACGCGACTTTTAGCGGCCAAATTAAATTGCCTCATAAGTGGGAATACAATTTAGATCTAAGCTCAGAAAACTTACATTGGAAAAACGTCAATTTTCCTGAAAAAGTTATATCAAAAAGCATTTCCGCTACAATAAATAACAAAGAGATAGATCTTCATAATAGCAAAAATAAGATTTTTAATAGCATTATTGATGTCCGTGGAAATTTTGAACATAAATTATTGAGTAACTGGGCAGGTAATGTCTACTTTGATGGTACCGCACGTGAAGGGGTGTCGAATTTTATAAAAGGGAAAAATTTTGTCCCGTTTTTTCTGTTTCCACGTATCCCCTGCACCCTGCGAGAATTTAATGTTGACTGGAAAAAGGATGAGGTTTCAGTCGTAGGTCAAGTAATTTCTGGTATGGATGATTTTCCCCCGCCGATACTCACACTAGATATGACAATGACTCCAAGCAAAATCTTAGTCAAAAAACTTAATATCAGCGGTAAGGGAAGCGATGTGAATATAAATCTCAATTATTACAAATCACATCCAGTTAAGATGTTTATGAAATGGAACGGTTCCCTGGAAAGAGATACACTCGATACCCTGTTCGAAAATAATAAATTCTTATCAGGTAAAATCTCTGGTGATTTTTCACTAAATGTATCCGAGGATTCTATTGATCCTCTTTTAGTAGGTGCAGTTGAGGCAAGCAACATAAGCTGGGAGTTACCTGATAATAGTGGGAAAAAAATTGTATTAAGTTCAAAGCTTTCAGAACAAGAGAAAAATGTAAATATTGACTCAATGGAAATTGAGTATGGAAAGGACTCCATTTCAATTGAAGGCACTCTCTCAAAGAGAGCAAATTTGTTGCATTTTGATCTTGATCTAACATCTCCTTTTATATCCTGGAACAGCTTACAGCTTTTTAAATCAGAAATTGACAAACTCAAAAAACCTGAAAAATCCTGGATTATCACAGGAGAAGCTAGGTCTAATTTTCAAAGATATATTTCAGACCAGGGATTTCTGGATTTTAAAGAAGAAAAGCAGCAAAAAAATCGTGAATGGGAACTTGTCGAGGTAGTTATAAATCTATTTTCAGATGAAAAGATCAAGGTCGAAGTCATTTCCTCAAAATTCTGTGGAATGGTTATGAAGTCGATATGGTATTCCCAGGAAAGCATGGGACAAGGGTCCGTGCGCATGTCAACGCCTGAAAAATCTGAAAATCTATTTGAACAAAATCTTCCATGTCTTGGTTTTGAGCAGGATGTTGTTAAAGGATCATACGACTTACTGCTGGACTTAAAAGGCAAACCAGG
>CALZHP010000019.1 GCA_945787325.1 uncultured Desulfobulbaceae bacterium | reverse complement strand
CAGGCCAGATAAGTTTTTTTAAAGGTGTAAGCAGGTTTCTTCTATCCAGTGAAGAGTGCCCGGAATGTGCGGGGCTTGGGTATCTTTTCACAGAGGACGAAGAGAACGAGCATCAGGAAAAGAACGGTAATCAACACCCCCCGACATCCGGTAACAACAAAAAGTGATTTCCAGCTAAGGCCGTTTTACTTTTTGTTTTGTTTAGTGCTATAGAATGGCTTTGACCGGATATAATCCCTCACATAAAAGGGAATTGTGCAATTGGCCAGATAGAAACCAAAATCATCTTCAACACGCATTATCGGGATATGCCACTTCTCGGCAGCAGTGCAAAAGATATCAAATTCACTGCATCTTTCAAACTTGGACATCTCGTATAGTTTGTCCTCGTCTGATTCACCGTAATTCTGTTTTTTATCAAGGTGGTATGAAAAGGTGAACAGGGCGGGAAGAAACATGAATGATGCCAGCGGACAAATGTATCCAAAAAATTCTACTATAGCGTTTCCTATCATATTCCGCCCTCCAAATGCCGTACTAAAGTACTAAAATCTGTTATCTGTTTGCATTGCCTCCTATACAATTTTATCGGCTTTTGAAGGCAATATATTTACCCAAATATTTCCTTAATAAATACAGGTAGATAATTTTTCAGCCTTCTATTCTTTTGTAAATACAGTTGTTTGCGGGTGGAAAGCCTGCCACGCAAACCAGTATGAAAACAATCGGGTTAGGGTTTTGCCTTCATCATCACGAACCGCAACAATTTCTCCTTCAGCGGTTACCTCTATCGATATTTCCTTACCGTTAACAGTATCCTTGACAAGCCCTGGGCTCTTTTGCAGCAGAGTAAGGGGATAGGCCTTTGCTACTCCTTCTATTTCAATGCCAAGCACCTGTTCTTTGGGAGACAGGTCCTTGCGCACCTTGCCAACAGGAAACCAGATAGTTCCTACTCTGTAATAACCTTTATAGGGGTCTCTGTCATAATTGCGCTGATACCCTGTGTCGGTTGACAGAACTAGTGTTTTCGGGTTTCTCTTCTTCCATGTCTTCCAAGATGTCCTTACAGAAGGTAGCTTGGTAAGCTTCATCCCTGCCTGCCGTCCTGAAATCGCTTTAGACAATAATTGCGACCACAAGCTTTCTGTCTGGTGGTCATAAAGAAGTACGTTGCTCTTGTAGAGACGACCACTTATCCCGAAAGTATGTTCTTTTCCTTTGATTTTCCGGGAGAAGACCGCTCCCGTTTGAGTAAGAGGTCAGAAGGTTACCACGAATGGCTGGCCACTCAGGGTATCGTTTACTGCCTCGTGCAGGTTAAGAATTTTTATGGGATAGGCCCTTGCCTCTCCATTTATCCGAACACCGATTACCCGATCATCCGGTTTCAGGAAATTTGCCTCGCTTGCTTTAATGAAATTAGGCTTCAGAATTGCCGGAATGCCGTCTTTTGGTGGTCCACCAGAGAGAATTTCATCTTGTGGTACAAGTGAATTTTCCAGATTGAAGGCTGAAAACGAAAAAAATGCTGCTATTACAAGAGCAGTATATATAGCCCTTTTCATTTTAAAACCTCTGCCCATAAGAGCAAAAAAAATTACCGAACTGTTTTACTCAATAACTCACGGTGTAAAACAGTTCGGTATGCAAACAGAATATATTAAAAAGTTACCATGGGATCGAGCTTGCTTGCCTCATTTATCCAGGATGACACCCTTTTTTCACCTGGTAGTGCACGTACCAGAGCACGGCCGGAAGCATTAACCTCCGCCATTTTAGTTGTTAGGTTTTTTGCATTGCGGTTGCGAAGCTCCTTGACGGTATCGACACCCGCTTTTTCCAACAGTTCGGCATATTCACTTCCAACACCTCTGACCCGGAAAAGATCTGCCATGTTAACCCACTTCAGGATGAGGGACTCGTCAATGCCTGTTGTCTGGCTGATATTTTTCCGTCCTTTTTTTGTTGCTCCCTCTTTAAGTAAACCATTGACGCTTAGAATCCCTGCTTTTCCCAGCTTTTTGGCATATGATGCACCGATTCCTTCTATTTCTGCAATCTTATGACTTGTCATTTGCATCCTCCATAATATACAGTTCATTATCTTTCATATATTGAAAACGCAAACGCCCCCAAAAGGATACGTAGTCCCTTCTGAGGGCATAGAAAATAAATTTTAGAACGCTTTCTTCCATTATTGTTGTTCCAAAAATAAGATTTAGTTTGAATACTTCTACATTATAAAATTGGTAAATATCATACATACCAAAGTCAAGTTTCATAACTCTTAAAATAAGAAACAACCTGATACGCTTACACAATTTTATGGGCATGACATAACACTACCCGTATTATTCAATCCTCCTCCTTTTTTTTGAAGCTAAAAACCAGCCATATAGTCCGCCATATCAACCATACGCCTGGCATATCCATATTCGTTATCGTACCAGATTAGCACTTTCACTACCCTTTTCTTCACAACCCTTGTAGAGGGCGCGTCCACTGTGCCTGAATGTGAATTACCTATAATATCTGCTGATACGATTTCATCATTGTTGTAATCCAGTATGCCTTTTAGTTTGCCTTTGGCAGCTTCCAGTAATACTTTGTTGACACTTTCTACAGTCACGTCAGTTCCCAAGTGGGCAACGATGTCTGTAATAGCGCCATCCGGTACCGGTGTCCGCACAGCGACTGCGTCCATTTTGCCCTTCAGTTCTGGAATTACAAGAGCCGTCGCTTTGGCAGCCCCTGTAGATGAGGGAACCAGAGAAACAGCTGCGGCACGGCCTCTTCTTCGTTTACGTGCAGCTTTGTCAACCAGTGCCTGGGTGCCTGTATAAGCGTGCACAGTCGTCGCCATAAGATATTCAATGCCAAAAGTATCATTTAAAAGCTTGGCAACCGGGGCAAGGGAATTGGTTGTACAGGAGGCGTTGGATACAATTTCATGCGATTCGGAGTCATACAGCTTTTCATTAACTCCCATAACCATCGTCAAATCGGCGGTTTTTGAAGGAGCGCTGACAATGACTTTTGAGGCACCTGCACTTATATGTTTAGAGGCATCTTTTTTTTCCTTGAAAAAACCGGTACATTCCATCACGAATTCAATTCCGTCGTCCTTCCAGGGGAGCTTAACTGGATCTTTTTCATTATAAACTGGAATGTTCTTCCCATTCACACTAAGACAACCAGGCCCGGCTTCAACGGCAAATGACGCCCTGCCATGCACCGAATCATACCGCACGAGATATGCCAGTTCATCCAGGGGCGTCAGGTCGTTTATAGCGGCAATCTCAATATTTTTGGGGGGATTGTCAATGCAATGGCGTACTATCATGCGACCAATTCGTCCTAATCCGTTGATTGCTATTTTCTTCATTTTGCCCTCCCTTTGATGGAGAAAAGATGTTTCGTGTTATTCCGCCAGATTTATGAAAACCTGAACAAGTTTCCGGACGGATCATAAATCAATATATCCTCCGTTCTTTTACCGTTTATGGCAAGTTGAAAAAATTTCTTTACCTGGGGGTTTTTTAAAGCGTCTTCAAAATATGCATGGGAGTTTCCCACATGTTTGCTGCCGGTGAAGCTTACATAAGCGACCTGGTTCGAATGTAAGTTGTATCGATAATGTCCCAAACGGGCAAGTTGTTCCTGGCCCGCTTTCATCCTGGATGCCATCAGGACAGAATCGTCTTCATTAATGGTTATATATACCCGCCTTCTGGCCTGAATTCTGTTGACCCACTCAACATGGTCTTTGTTGTTGGTATCAGCCGACGCCAGGATAACGTTATCAAACAGCAGACGGTTGCCCCGATATACGGATGATTTAAGAACATGCTTGAACAGATAATTACCCATGCTGTGCAACAGCATATTGACTGTAAATGGACAGCCCCTGTCGCATTCTTCCGTTATGTATGAATCACGCAATTCAATATTGTCCGGATATTTTTTTTCCGCCTCGTCACAGACCCTCCTAACGCGTTCCTCGTTAAAAGCCTCCAGATAACCAAACAACTTGCCAAAGCAGCGATCTAATGCACCTACAGAAGCCCTGGCATCTCTCTTATCACTTTTATAACTGGCGATACCCTTCACTCCACCACCATTTGCCGGCCAGCTGAAGGGGACCACTTCAACATTAAAATTTTTCTCCAACTTATGGGCCCTGTCCAGCACCGCTTTCAGGTCGTTATTAAAGCCATGTACAAAAAAGAGAAGGTTGCGTTTCTTTTTCTGCAGGTCTTTGATCAGTTTGCGTGCAACATAGTGGCTGGCATAGAAAGTTTTATCAGACTTAATCCCCACTTCTTTTTTCATTTTATTATCGAGCTTGTCCCGAAGAACTTCGACCTTCCAACCTGTGGCCTTCTTTGTGGCCCTGGCAAGCCGCAGTTCGTTCGGCCCTTTCGGGTTCGGCTTAGGGCCGAGTTTTTTCAAATCATCTTGAGAGCCGGTAACATTTCGGTTTGTGACCAGGTACATTAGTCTCCTCCCTTCATTTTTCATTATGTAAGGCTTGTAGTAATACCTTTTATTTCCGGAAAAGCCACATCAGTAGTGTGATAATCAGGCTGACAATTATCATGCTGGTAATGGGGATATAAATTTTTATGCTGGGTCGGTTTATAATTATATCACCAGGCAAACGGCCCAAGGGGATTTTAACTAGCCAGGGCCAGAAAAGACCAGCCACGACAAATGCGAGGCCAATAATAATTATTATCTTTCTCATATCATTCTTTTTGCAATTATTTTTCAGTTTGTCTGGAGCTTATAAAGATATTTATACTCTATGCAATGCCATAAAATAAATCTTTTTGACAGGCATTTAAAGCTCTTGGAATAACAACGAAAAATACTTCTGCATATTGTCCTTATGAGTGCCCTGCCAATAGATTTTATCACAGCTGCTGCAGATCTGGAAGGAGTCGTAATATTTTTTCGTCAACGGTTCCAGGCGGTGCAGGATATCTTTTTTATCAACAGAAGCCAGCAGACCATTGCAGACCATACAACGAATAAATGGCTGAACTTTGTCACGTAACCCGTAGAAATCAATTACTTCGGCAAGTTGTTTATCAGGCATAATCGCCAGTATAAGGTGTCCGAATTCAACTTGCTTTCTTTTGAGCAAAGCACGGTCCCGTGTCAGTAGAATACGCTTTTCGCCTGCTGCAATTTCGGCAAGCTCTGCATCACGCAAATGATTCTCGTATCGGGTATCAAATCCTGCCATTCTCAACAGTGGCGCAAGTTTGGCAACGTTCACATCCACCAGGAAACGATGGCCTTCAAGCGGTGTGGGGCGAAGTATTGTAGATGACAGGACATCAACTGGAGGAACTTGCGGCCTTACCTCAATTTCATCCCTGTTCTCAACCAGATACCCAAAGGATACTTCTCGAGAATTTACCCTAAGTTCTCCAATTTCAGTATGAGGAACACCCAATGACTCAACAATATCTTTTATAGAGGCACTACGGGTGAGCACATATTTGACTAAGCCGCTTTCATCTGCACTTACTTTCAGCAACTTTTGAAGATTTTCGAAAAATGTTATTGATACGTCATCCATAAAAATTTTATACTGTTAATCTAAATTCTGTTCAATAATCATCGATGACTTTATGCATCAAGCCGGGATAAAAAGTATGAGTATAATCAAAACATATAACTTCGGTAAAATGACTATTGGGGAGCAAAACTTTTCTGCTGACCTGATAATCTACCCGGATGGGCGTATTCAGGACTCTTGGTGGCGCCGAAAAGGGCACCGGTTGATCAAAGAAGATATTGAAGAGTTGATTGCATCGGAGCCGGAAGTAATCGTGGCGGGTATGGGTGCGAGCGGGTTCATGCGACCCGACGATGACTTGGCAGGCCAACTGGCCGATCTTGGTATAAAGTTAATATGCCAACCCACTTCAACTGCTAAAGATACCTATAACAAACTACAGGAAAAACAGAAGGTCGGCGGCTGCTTTCACCTGACGTGCTGAAAATCATTCACGCTTCACTGAAAACGATCCTTAATCTGAAGCTCGTCTAAAGGTTGCAAGGATGAACCTTCCATTTGTTTTTCAGGTTTATTTTCCGAAAGCTTTCCAGGTTTAATATTCAACAGGCCTAGCATTTCATCGACTTTGTTCGTCGGAAATTCACATTTGAAATTTGTACATACATACGCAGTCGCCTTATTATCCCGAGCCGTCATATACTCTACAAAAGAAGCCAACCGACTGATTGAGGGGGACTCTTCACTCATAGGCTTTAATATGACGACAGCGTTCGGCAGAAAACTTCTACGAATAGCACGCAGCATATTCATGGTGTCTTCTGCACCGGGTTTTCCGACTATGACTATTTCATGCGATGGTCCTTCACCAAAATCAAGCGCATTCAGAAGCATGGAGTGGTCCGGGAGCGATTCCTGAACTCTATTGGAAAATGTTTTGGCGAGCATGGCGGCCTTTTCTTCAAAATCCGCCTTTCCGGTGAGGCGTCCCAATCTGAGAAGGTTCAGCATTGCTACGGAATTGGAAGAAGGCAGGGCCCGATCATAAACATCCTTCATACGCACCAATACCGTTTCACTTTGGCTGCCCGTAAGGAAAAAGCCACCTGCCTTGTTATCCCAGAAATCTTTAATCAATTCATTTTTCAACCTGAGAGCGACATCCAATCGCTTTACATTAAAGCTCCATTCATAAAGTTCTATAAGGCCCCAGGTAAAATAAGCATAGTCAGCCGCTGTTGCCGGTAACCCACTCTGGCCATCGCGCCACCGATGCAGCAGCTTACCCTGCGGCGACATCATATTCGTAAGAACAAAATCCGCCGCCTTTGCCGCAGCCTCACCGTATTCGGGTTCGTTAAAAACCTGTGCGGCCCGGGCCAGTGCTGCTATCATTAAACCATTCCAATCGGCCAGCACTTTATCATCCTTGTCCGGCCTTATGCGTTTATTACGGGCATTATATAAAATACGTCTGATGGCTTCTAAATTTGCTGGTTTTTCTATACCTTCCGTTGTGTAGAGAATATTTTCACCACTTTTCTGACTGAACACGGGGTCGACGAAGTTACCGTCTGGTTCTATGTGATAATAATCAAGAATCTCATTGGCCGTTTTTTTCCCAAGCAGACCTATCAGCTCTTTCTGTTTCCAAATGTAAAACTTCCCCTCTTCACCTTCACTGTCAGCGCTTTCCGCAGAATAAAATCCCCCTTGCGAAGAGGTCATGTCACGAAGAACATATTGTAGAATTTCTCGTGCGGTGTTGGCATATTGTTCATTTTTCGTTGCCTGATATGCCTCAAGATAGGCAATAGCATGCAGTGCCTGGTCATAAAGCATTTTTTCAAAATGAGGTACCCGCCACCATGGATCTGTAGAGTAACGATGAAACCCGTAGCCCAGGTGATCGTAAATACCGCCGTGCCGCATAGCAGTGAGTGTTTCCTCTGCCATTCTAAGGCTATCTTTCTCCCCACTTCGTTTCCAGTATCGCAGTAGATACGATAAAACATGCGGTTTCGGAAACTTTATTCCTGAACCAAAGCCGCCGCGCAATTCATCAAATCGGGCATTGAACAATTCATACGCATTTTTCAGGTGTGTAATGCTGAGTCCTTCACCCTCTTGAAAGCTGGCGCTTCTTTCCAGGGAATCCTTAATTTCATCTGCGGCCTGAAGCACGCGCTCCCTGTCTCTGCTCCATAGATTTTTTGCATGATCAATAAGGTTCAATAGACCGGGCCGGCCAAACCGGCTTTTCTTTGGGAAGTATGTACCGGCAAAAAAAGGACGCTTGTCCGGTGTTAGAAAAATAGTCAACGGCCAACCGCAGTTTTCAGTAAAAATCTGGCAGACAGACATGTATATCTGGTCAATGTCCGGCCTTTCTTCGCGGTCCACTTTAATGGGGATAAAAACTTCGTTAAGAGCTTTCGCTACAGTAGCATCAGAGAAAGATTCCTCTTCCATGACGTTGCACCAGTGACAAGTACTGTAGCCAATGGAAAGAAATATGGGTTTGTCATCAGCACGGGCTTTTTCAAATGCTTCTTCGCCCCAGGGGTACCAGTCGACAGGGTTTGTGGCGTGCTTCAGAAGGTAGGGACTTTTCTCATTGGCCAGGCGGTTTGCAGTTTTTTCGTCTTCAGCTGCAACTGAATAAACACCACAAATCAGCAGAAAAAAAGCCAATAAAATTCCTGAAAAAATATGCATCTTCAATTTGTTATTTGTTAAATTCGCCTTTAAAAGATTTTTCATATCTATTTATCATAATTGAATAAAAAACCTGAGAAGCTTAAGTGCTTCACAGGCCAGCCACAGTTAGCTGCCGTTAATCAGTTTATGCCATCGCGTATTATAAAATAGTCATAGGTATTTCAGAAACAATATGTATAGCAAACCCCCGGCAGATTGATTATTGGTTTATTATATCCTGTCATGGGAAAATATCCAGCCTCAAAAAATATACGATAATTGACACAGATCAAGGATTGTTCAGGTTTTTCCTGCGATACTGTTATCAACAGTACAGAAACCATATATAAAGTTTTCAAGGAGGAAACACATGAAGAAAATAGAATTGGGCAAGACAAGAATTTTTGATGACAAAGGTATCAAGATTTTCCACCTGGTGGCAGACTCTCCTTATTTTAAAATAATTAATTTCAATATCAAGGCAGGGCATACTTTCCCTGTACATTCACATGATATAGAAGGCCAGCTCAGCATTGTGGTAATTGAAGGAAATGGCCATTTTCTTGGTAAAGATGATTTGTCCATCCCTGCCAAGCTGGGCGACATATTAGTTTCGGACATCAGCGAGCCGCACGGCGTTCGCGCTGAAAGTGATATGCGAATACTGGTTACTATTGCACCGCCTATTTAAATGAATATTTGATAATGAATAATGAAAAATTTTAAATAATCGGCACAATGCTGATTGAAATGCTTTGGGAGATATTATTATGGACAAACCGGAACGCTGGGATGATTACCTGATTGCTGAACATGAATTGATTGAACGCTGCATGGCGGTTCTGAAAATTTGTCTGGAAAATATCGACACTCCTGAACATGACCCACTGAAGATGCAGCGGTCTCTGGATTTTCTCTACGAGTTCGGCGATAAGATTCATAATAAAAAAGAGGAGAATTTCCTTTTCCCTTTTATGAAGGAAAGAGGTATTCCTGCAGAGGGCGGCCCAATTGGGGTTATGCTTCAGGAACACGAAGCTGAACGGGAGCTGCTCCAGAAAATGCTTACCCAGGTGTCCGGTATTGCTTCTGCATCTGCTGAGGAAATAAATAAATTCAAGGAAGAAGGTCTTACCTATCTGACAATCCGGGCCGAACACATCTGGAAGGAAAATGACATCTTGTACCCCATGGCCCGGAAGGTTCTATCAGAAAAGGATGAGAACTTGCTGCTGTTTGAATTCCACAAAGTAAGTGAACAGGCATACGGTCCACGGGCCAAGGAACTCTTCACCGAAATGGTTAAAGAGGCCGAAAAGGGCAGCACCGATAAAAAGAAGCTGATTGAAGGCCTCTCGTATGAACAGTTGAACGCCATTATGGAGGCCATGCCCTTTGAAGTAACCTTTGTGGATGCGGAAGATACTGTTGCATATTTCAACAGGCTGGACAGGGAAAAACTGTTCCCCAGAACACGCTCGGTCATAGGCAGAAAAGTTGAAAAGTGTCACCCTGAACATAGTGTCGATACTGTGCGTAAAATTGTAGAAGGTTTCAAGAACCGCACCATGGACATAGCAGAATTCTGGATTGATTTCAAAGGTGACAAGGTCCTGATTCGCTACTTTCCCGTATATGGTGATACTGATGAATACATGGGCGTGCTGGAGGTTACACAAGCCATAGGAGAGATCCAGAAGCTTGAGGGACAGAAACGGCTGTTGGACTAAAATTTTCTACTGTCATAACACATGAAAAAAGAGGATTTTTTCATTCTGCTGGCTTTTATACTGATGCTGCTGGCCATGCTGTATACCCTGTTTTATGGAGGCAACCGCAGCCGTCATGGAACCGGCGCCTCGGCAATACCGGAAAGTATCTATGAAAGAGGCCTTCAACAGGATCTATACACGTAATTATTATAAAAAGTTTTCAAGGATAATGGTGTTTGTTTTTCATAGTATCATGTTTTAAATAACGCAATTTCACGAAGCTGAGCAGTCCGCCTGAGGCGGAGAAAAACGATTTTAATGAGTAAACATTATAAACAGTTGGAGCAACCTCAGGTGTAAAATAAAGGATACTATCAATGAGCCCCGCTAACCCGATGGATATTGTCCGCAGAACTCCAGGTGATAACTGCGGAAAATGCGGCCATCCTTCCTGCCTGGCTTTCGCCGCCGCGGTAACGCGGCTTGGCGGCGACCCCGGACTCTGTCCTTTTCTTGATAAAGAAGGACTCGAACTTGAACCGAGTCAGCCAAAAACCGCCGAAGGATTGGCAACGGAACACGACCTGGCCCTGGTCCAGCATCTGAAAGGTGAGATTGCTGACCTTGATTTTTCATTACTTGCCGGGCCACTGGGGGCCAACTACAACGTTGATAAACCAGACACCCTAATTTTCTCATACCTTGGGCAACAGGTTACACTTGCTAAGTCAGGTATTCTCATAAACAACGACCAGCCCGCCGATCCAAGAGACCAGATTCTTCTGTATAATTATATCAACCTCGGAGGAGGCAAACAACCCGACGGTACATGGATCGGAATGGAGAGCATGCCTAACTCCATATCCAAGGTGAAAACCCTGGCTACTTATTGCGAAGAAAAACTGGCGCGGGAATTTACAAGCAGAAAAACAGTAGAATTGAATTCAGCGGCTCATAAACTTGGTGGGTCAATTGATAGTGATGCATCAGCTGCTGTCGGTTTTGTCATAAAGGTTCTACCGATGCTGCCGCAGTATGTGCTTTACTGGGAAGAGGAGCCGGAGGATGGTTTTGATGCCAAAGTGAAAGTCCTGTTTGACCATCATGCCCTGGATTTTCTTGATATAGAATCACTGCTCTTTTCAGCCGAGCGCATGGCAGAAAGGTTTGTTGGTTTGCTGCAAGGTGTCGGCTAGGCTGTCCTTAAAGAAAAGAAATGTTTTTAATTCCATATCAAAATATATTTATATCACAGGAGTCCAGCTACCTTCGGTGAGGACCTGATGAGGCTTGAATCGTGCTTTATAGTTCATAGCTGAAACTTCATTAATCCAATAGCCAAGATACAGGTAATCAATCTGCTTTTTCATACAAAAATCGATAAGGTGTAAAATATTAAACACCCCTGGGCTGCGCTTTTCTTCTTCGGGATCAAAGAAAAAATAGACTGCATTCATCCAATTATCACTGTAGTCTACAATAGCAACACCAAGCAGCCGATTACCAATTCTGTATCGAACCTCACAGGTATTTGTCACGGAGTTGATAAAAAATGCTGAATAGGAGTCCCGGCCCGAACTGTTCTGATCAGGATATCTCGACTTCAGAAATTTATCGCAAAGGGTAAGCTTTTCTTCCGTAATCTCTAGCGGTCCCATTTCGACTGAGACATCTTCATTATATCGTATAACCCTTTTTTGGCTCCGGTTTAGCGAAAATTCCTCCGATGAAATTCTTATTGGCACGCAAGACCTGCAGCCCCGGCAATTCATTGTATATAGAATATTACCGTTGCGACGATATCCGGATGCAAGGAACATCTCCATAACCTGATCAGACAACGCTCCGAAGTAACACTGCTTATACACAGCCAAAAAAGGCAACCCATATGGACAACTGGTACTAACTGCATAAAAGAATTTCTCCAGATCCTTGCTGATCCTTTGAAATTCATTAAGAATATCTTCGTCGTGCTTGGTCATAATACTTTTCCTGCTGTAACAAACATATTATTTGTCTTCCTTGTAATGGCACCCCCAGCACCTTTTCGGTGCATTAGAGCTGCCAGATTTCTTGTGGCAGTCTTTACATATTTTATGAGCCACTTTCTGCCAAGATTCAGTATCGACAAACTGTCTGGGGAATGTTTCAGGGCTGTGACAATTGGCACACTTTCCACTCGAGAGGTATGTATCTTCCAGTGAATGTTTTTCGTGATTGAATGTAATGTTCCCAATGCGGCTGGTAAACAGGAAAACCTCATCAGCCTGGGCCTGAGATCCAGGAAGTTGCCCGGAATTAATTTCCTCGATATTCATAACTCCATCACCGTCTGAATCGGCCTTTTCAACGGTAACAAAATCCAGGGTGCTTTCCTTTAATGCAAGTGCATATGGATTCAGACAATTTTGAAGTGCTGGTAAATGGCACGTTCTACAGCTTTCAAGCTGTGTACCAGTAGAACCTGGGTATGTGGAAATAAACTTTTTCAATATCCCAGGGGTGGCATAAGTTAGCGCAGGCAGAAGGACACAAGAGACAACAATCAACAATTGATAAAAAATTTTCATATCTCGTCTCCAGTTCTTGTTATCTAGGATCTTTGTCATTATTAGAATTGTGCATCGCTTTCTCGAAAATACTAAGCTTTAAAATGAACTATTCAGACAATTTCAATGTAACTGCCGCTCCAGTTTCTCCATCTGTTCGGAAAAACCCCCGGCAAGAGTAACAGACGCTATTGCCTCGAGAGCAGGCTCTAGGTTAAGCTCAATAATCCTGCCGCCCTGTTCATACAATCTTTGAGGAATATAAGATGCCGGAGCCACCTGGCATGAAGTACCTGCCACAAGTATTACATCAGCATCCGCCATCAGTTCTTCCGCACCGAAAAGAGAGTCGTTCGGTATTTGTTCATCAAAGAAAACAACATCCGGTTTGATTATTGATTCACAGTCCATACATCGAGGCGGCATATTTTCTGGGGTAACAAAAGTGTTTGGGTATTGTTTGCCACAAGAAAGGCAAGTGAGGGTTTTGACAGCCCCGTGAAACTCGACAACATTATGGCTGCCGGCTTTCTGGTGGAGCATATCAATGTTCTGGGTTATAACCCCTTTAAGCAGACCCTTCTCCTCAAGGCGGGCCATAACCCTATGGCCTGCGTTGGGCTTGGCATCTGCAATTTTCATCAACTCTGCAAGCATTTGCCAGACTTTTTCAGGATCTCGCTTGAAGGCATGTATGGTGCCATACTCATAAGGGTCATAGCGGGACCAGAGGCCACCGGCACTTCTGAAATCCGGTATACCGCTTTCTGTGCTGACACCTGCCCCAGTGAGGGCTATAGTTTTCCTGCTTGTTTGCAGGATATCAGCGGCTTTTTCGGTCTGTGTAATCTCCATTATTTTAACAATATGCTCTCTAAAGCTTGCAGACAAGAAAAAATACTCTCTTTTTAAATTGAAAATAGTACGGGAAAAAAATATGTTTACGGGTACTCTTTCGTAACAAACAATCCTGCAGGCAGTGAATGACAAAATCGTTGCTTGTCTTTATCAGTTAACTTTCAGGAAGAAAAAATGATCACAACCAATAAAAAACAGCTGGTCTGTCAATCAGTAATCGGTGAAATTACCTCTCCACTGGGAGGTGTTAACCCCTATCGGATTAACCCGGATGGTCAATCTGACGTTTATCCAGGAGTTGGAGGGATAACGTATAATGTTCGCATTGGCGATCCCGCCTGTGGTATGTTTGCCGACCACGTGGAACCGGGCGTTAGTATCAGCAATTTTACAAAGTTTCAGGGTCAACCAGGACCAAACCGTGCCCTGAATCTCTTTTCCTGCGCCGGTAACGCCGCGAAAATCATTTCCGGGGATGCCAAAGGAAAAACGGGCAGAGTAGTTGGCAAGCATGGTGGTATAGAGCATGTGTTGATAGACTTTGCACAGGATATTCTCGATGACCTTGTCATTGGTGATAAAATTCAGATAAAGGCAATGGGTTGCGGTTTGCAGCTCTCGGAATTTTCTTCTGTGAAGGTTTTGAACATCGACCCGGCCTTGCTTGGAGCGATGAATATAAAGAAGGCAAAACAAAGAGGATTGGAAGTACAGGTAACCCACACTGTGCCGGCGAAAATAATGGGTTCGGGTATAGGGTCATCACACAGCAACACTGGTGATTATGACATCCAGCTATTCGACGAGCCAACTGTAAGTGAGTATGGGCTTGAGGACCTTCGGCTTGGAGATATTGTGGCAATTACAGACGCCGACGCTACTTTCGGCCGCATATATAAAACCGGCGGTGTTGTTATCGGCATTGTTGTTCATTCGGACTGTGTTCTTGCGGGGCACGGACCAGGTGTGATGGTTATTATGTCATCCAAGAAAGGTGAAATTCAACCAGTGATCAGTAAACGTGCCAATCTGAAACATTATTTTTCAAAAATGGGCCCGGTATAGTCTATCAAAGCTCAACGTATTTTCTGAAATAGAAAACACGTTATACGCTCTTCTGATCTGAGTTCGTATCGTCACTGTTATGATTACTGTTGTAAAAATCGCTTATTTTCTCCCATGCCTCCCCCGCGGTTTCTACAAACATAAATATATCAAGGTCTTCGGTTCCAATCACACCTTCATCTAATAGAAATTCAAAATTTACAGCCTTAGTCCAGAAGTCTTTTCCGAAAAGCAAAACGGGCAAGGGCTTTATTTTTTTTGTCTGAATCATGGTCAGCGTTTCAAAGAGCTCATCCATGGTGCCATAGCCACCTGGAAAAGCCACTAAAGCCTTTGCACGCATCAAAAAATGCATTTTTCGAAGTGCGAAATAATGGAACTGAAAACAAAGCTCCGGGGTAATATATGGGTTGGGCGCTTGTTCATGCGGAAGGACTATATTAAGGCCGATACTTTTGGCACCCGATTCATGAGCGCCACGGTTTGCCGCCTCCATAATTCCCGGTCCACCACCAGTCGCCACCATAAAACTACAGCCGTTGTCATTTTCACAGTTTTCAGATATCAACCTGGCGAGATTTTTTGCCTCCTCATAATAATTTGCTTTTTCCAGGACCCTTCTTGCGATGGCAACGTGTTTTTCTGCTGCAGGATTAAGGGGTTCTCTTTTTACCGCCATCTCCGCTTCTTCCAAGTTCTTAATGGCCTGCACACGATCTGGGATCCTCGATCCGCCAAACATTACTATAGTCGCATCCACACCATGCTCCTGTAATATTAGCTCTGGCTTCATGAGTTCCAACTGAAGCCGTATCGGCCTGGACTCATCACGGAGCAGAAAATCAGAGTCCTGAAAAGCGAGCTTGTAGGCATCGGATTTTGTTTGTGGTGAAACAACACACACTTCGGAGGATTTCGCGTCTTCACTGGCAGACGGGAAACATTTTTCGGTTATTTTGGGCGCCATTGAGCCTGTGCCTCCATTTTTTCAATTGCAGTTAATTAAGTTAATTACCGGTAGATAACGAGCTTTTTGCCTGGATGGATATGCTTATTGAGGCTCAGATTATTCCAGCGCACGAGTGCGGGTACTGATACATCAAAACGCTTGGCGATTGCATTCAGGTTGTCACCTTTTTTCACGACATAAGTTTTTTTTCTGTTTTTAGCTACCCATTCGCTTATCAGTTTTTCATATCTCTTCTGAAACTGTGCTTCAGATCCTTTTGGCACTGCAATTTCGTGTGTGCCCCTTGAAAGCTCATAACCGCGAAGCTCCGGGTTAAGATCCTTAATTTCCTTGAGATAACATCCAGCTGCTTCAGCAACAACACTGAGTGGCGTCGAATTTTTACACTTAATTTTTATACGGTCGAATTCTTCCGGAGGATACAGGTCATCATCATTCAGTTCAAAGCCGTATTTTGCAGGATCGGAGAAAATCATCTTGGCTGTTATAATTTTAAACACGTAGCGTTGCGTTTCCAGTGGCAGGTAAAGCATGTAATAATCTGAAACACCCTGTCTTTCAATCTGCGACTTTAACCTAGACTCTCCCATGTTATATCCTGCTGCCGTCAGCGTCCAGGAGCCGAATATTTTGTGGAGCGCTTTGAGATATTCGATTGCAGCATTCGTTGAATAAAATATATTTCGCCTCTCATCCCGTTCGGAGTTGATTTTCAAACCATATCGACGACCTGTTCCCCTGATAAATTGCCAGAAACCAACGGCACCCTTTGATGAACCCACATGAGGGAGGAGAGCGCTTTCTATTACAGCAATATATTTAAGATCATCAGGAAGGTTGTTCTCTTTTAACATCTCTTCAATATAAGGCATGTACTTGCCGGCCCTCTTAAGCCAGAGTATAACCTGGGCTCTGTCCCATAATGCCAGCAGGAACTCCTTTTCGAATCGCTCTCTGACATCCGGCAAATCCAATGGCACCTCTTCACCACAGAAGTTCAGGGGTTTGTCAAACCTGAGTGAGGAAATTAGTTCTGGCAGCGTAGCTGGCGGAGGTCCGAAAAGTGGTTCCTCTTCAGCTAATGCAGTGGATGGTACGACAAGGCAAAAAAGCAGTAAAACATGCGCGAATATTCTCAACATTTATCTCCTAGCATCTTCTTAAGTTAATATTCTACAGGGCCAAGATCGACTTTGGCTTCTTTACGGAAAACCCTGCAAATCATGTCAGGACCTGCAGATTCAAAGGTTTCAATTTCCTTTTCACCCTCCCAAACCAGGTATGTTCCTGTGAATTCGATGGTCCCAGACTTTCTAAGCTCCATCAGCAAGGCAAACACAACTGGAGTAGTATATTTTTCCTCTCCACGCCTGCTGACTCCGGAGAATGATATTACACCATAATGTGAATTTATCTTACGTGACCTCAAAAGTGGCCAGAAGCTAGATTGCCACCCTTGTCTTTTTTCCCAGGCAACAACTTGCTCCTGCGAACCGCTGATAAAGGCCTGCTGTTTATCTGTTGGCTTGAAAGGCACTGCAAACAAACCTTCCGTTTCTGTTTCGAGAACAAAGTCCTCTGCTATGGTCACGCCTCTTGCGGCCATAAGATTTTGCGGTGTGTATATAAAAACAAATAATAATACTATGACAAAGTATATCTGTTTTGTCATTAATCCAATATTTTTCATATTATTATGCAAATTCATATTTCATCGATCTCCATTATTACTAGAACGAATTGTCCTTGTTCGTATCACTCCGGGATGCGCTTCAATTTCTGCTATAACTTCCGGAGATATTGCCGACTGAAGATCAATAATATTATATCCTATGGTACCGTTACTTTCGTTAAGATAACTAACGATATTTATTCCTTTCTCTCCTATTGTTTGTGATGCGAAACCAATCATTCCAGGAACATCCCTGTTAACCATAATAAAACGTGTATGGACATTACCAGTCGGAATTATCTCGGCATTGGGAAAATTAACGCTGTGACTAATTGTTCCATACGTCAGATAGTTCTTCAACTCTTTAACCGCCATGAAGGAACATTGTTCCTCAGACTCTTCAGTACTGGCACCCAAGTGGGGAGAAACTAGTACCGTATCTTCCTTAAGAATTGCCTCGGTTGGAAAATCTGTTATAAAGCCGTTAAGGTGCCCTTTCCGCAAGGCATTGATTACAGCCTGCTCATCAACTATCGGTCCCCTTGCATAGTTTACCAGAACGGTACCGCGTTTCATTTTTCTAAGAAGATCGTCATCTACAATAGAATTTGTTTTTTCATTCAGCGGTATATGCAGGCTCAATATGTCAACATCGCTTATCGCTTCTTCAAGAGATCGCGCCAATGTCACTTCCGGCATCAACAGATGAATGTTTTCAAGGGCCATGGACGGATCAAAGCCTATGACATTCATATGCCGCTGAATGCCGCCGTTTGCCACCAATACACCGATCTTGCCAAGCCCGAGAACACCCAGATTCTTTCCGGCCAGCTCTATTCCCCGAAATATGGATTTCTTTTCCTCCACTTGGCGGGCAATCTCCTCGTCGCCAAGACCGACCAGTTCTTGACAGAACTTCATACCTTTATGAATATTACGTTCCCTGACTCCCAGCATGGTGAAAACAAGTTCTGCAACAGCATTTGCGTTGGCACCAGGTGTATTGAAAACGCAGATTCCTTTTTCGGTGGCTTTTTCTACTGTAATATTGTTAACACCTGCACCTGCCCTGGCAACTGCAAGCAAATCAGGATAATCATCAACATCGACAGGTGCGCTTCTCACTAGTATGCCCTGAGGGTTCTTTTCATCAACATTAACAACAAAATTATCTTTGAAGAGCGTAAGACCTTCAGGGGCAATCTTGTTGAGCGTTTTTATTCGAAAAAGTTGCATTAGTTCATTTTACTTATGGAAGAGATTTTACAGTTCATTATCGATGGTTCTTGTTTATGACATTACTCCTTTGGGAAATATATTGGAAAGTCTTCCCTTGTCAAGAGCTACCGGAAATGGTAAACCGCCAAATCAGTTTCATGCAAATTTAACATTAATTAATATTTTTTTGTACCAGATATGCAGATAAACGACGAACGCCTTGCAGAAATTTTTACAAAGCTGTGCCAGATAGACAGTCCTTCCACTAAAGAAAAACCTGTCGCTGATTACCTCATAAAAATATTCTCAGACCTCGGAGGTGATGTTTCTGAAGATGATTCTGCCTCCAAAACAGGATCAGACTGCGGTAATCTGCTGGTCAGGTTTCCTGGAAACGTTCTCGAGCTGGAGCCGGTTTTTTTTAATTGTCACATGGATACTGTACAGCCCGGTATCGGTGTAAAGGTTCTTCGCAAGGGAAATATTTTTACCAGTGCCGGTGATACCATCCTCGGTGCTGATGACAAATCCGGAATAGCTGTTTTTATCGAAGTTATGCAGCTAATGAAAGAAAATAATATCGCTTATGGTCCCGTTGAGTTCCTTTTCACTACCTGCGAGGAAGTTGGTCTTCGTGGTGCAAAATCATTTGACTTTAATCGCCTCCAGTCAAAAATTGGGTACGCGCTGGACTCAACCGGCACCGACAAGGTAATTATCGGGGCACCTGCTGCCAACCGTCTCTCGATAGAGATTGATGGCGTTTCAGCTCACGCCGGACTTAACCCTGAGCTGGGCATAAGCGCCATTCAGATTGCATCCAAGGCCATTTCCGAACTCCACCTGGGACGGCTCGACCATGAAAGCACTGCTAATATCGGTTTAATCTCCGGCGGCACTGCAACAAACATAATTCCAGACAAGGTTATTGTTCACGGGGAAGTCCGCAGTCATTCACAGGATAAGCTTTGTTCCTTTACTGAGTCGATTGAGGAAACCTTCAATCAGGTTGTCGATGATTTTACTGACTTGTCATCTGAGACAAATGGTAAACCAACCGTAAAGTTCTCGGTTGCCGAAGAGTATCCTGTCATGAGTGTTTCTCTGGATGATAATGTGATCAAACGAATAGAAAGTGCTGCATTTCTTCTGGATCGGCAGCTTGATTATATAAGTGCTGGTGGTGGAAGTGATGCAAATATATTTAACAGCCACGGTCTTGCAACTGCCATTATAGGTACCGGCATGGCGAAAGTACACTCAACCGAGGAAACTATTGACCTTCAGGACATGGTCAGGACAGCTGAGTTGGTTCTGGCAATTATCACTGGTTCAAAATAAGCAGCAACTGCTCACATCAAACATAATCCTGCCTGAAGTACCTTCCATAACTTCGCTAATTTTTTAAAATCTTTTATTTAACGAGGATTTTTGTAATGCTATGTAGATGAAGCTATCCTGTCCATCACAAAACGGACAACTTCAACGATACTCATCGACGACGAGTCAACAATAACGGCATCTTCTGCCGCCTTAAGAGGTGCAAGGGACCTGGAAGAATCATCCCTGTCCCTTTTTAATATCTGTTCAAGCAGACCCTGAAAATCTTCTTCCTGCCCTTTTTCCTTCAACTGCAGCTGACGGCGATGTGCCCGCTCTTCTGGGGAAGCATCCAGGTAAAACTTATATTCCGCCTTGGGAAAAACAACAGTCCCTGTATCTCGGCCCTCGGCAACGACAGCTCCATCCGAACCCAGTTGCCTCTGCATTTCCGTTAGTTTCTCACGAACTGCTTTCTCAGCAGAAACCCGGGATGCGACCATACCCATTTCTGCTGTCCTGATTGTCTGGCTTACCTCTTCGCCATCCAGAAAAACCCTGGTATCTTCGCCGCCAGGAGCAAGTTTAAGGTCAATTTTCTCGAGCAGGTCAGGTAGTCGTTCAAGATCCTCCGCTTTGTCCAGGTCCAATCCCTCACGTTTCACCTTGAGACCGACCGCCCTGTACATTGCCCCGGTATCAAGATACGTATAGTGCATGCGGTCGGCAAGCATCCTGCTGATCGTACTTTTTCCTGCACCAGATGGGCCGTCTATGGTTATTATTGCTCCTTTCTTAGCCTTCATATTTCCTGTATAATTTTGAAAATATCATTAACTTAATGTTTTATTTACACGATTAAGTTTCTGTTTTTGAGGATGTTTTCTTTGTTATTGTTTGTGCTAATTTTTTTAAATAGTTGTTTCAAAATTATTAACCCCAGGCCAGTCGATATATCCGAATATTCTGCAGTATAAGGTCTTTCGCATACTATAGTATTGCTAAACACCTTATACTTTGCCTACCCGGCATCTCAACTGGTGAAAATTGAAGGCTAGACGTATTGAAGTTCTCTTAAGGCCTCGGACAGCGAGTTGACAAAACGTTCATTCTCTTCAATGGTTCCCACGGTTATCCGAATGAACTCAGGGAAACCGTAAGCCTGCATAGGTCGCACGATTACTCCCTTACCCAGCATTTTTTCATAGAGTTCTTTCGCGTTTCCCCGGACATCTATAAGAAAAAAATTGGTTTGCGAGGGGTAGGGACGGCACCCCAGTTTTTCAACCTCAGAGGATAGCCACTCCATACCATCTTTTGTGCCTTTCATGGTTTTCTGATAATGCGTGTCATCCTCCAGTGCTGCCAAAGCACCAATCTGCGCCAGGGAGTTAACGTTAAAAGGCTGTCGCACCCTGTGCAGGTACCCGGCTGTCTGTTCATTCATTATGCCGAAACCTACGCGCAGCCCCGCCAGTCCATAAGCCTTGGAAAAAGTTCTGAGAGCGACTACAGGTCTATCATTTTTTATATACGAATAGGCATCAAGCCTTTCATCAGCATCAACAAAATCCACATAAGCCTCATCAAGAACCACAATTATATGGTCCGGCACCTTGTCCAGAAAAGCATCAAAATTTTCTTTGCCAATCACAGTGCCACATGGATTATTTGGGCAGTCCAAAAAAATAATCCGGGTTTTTTCAGTAATTTTATTAAGGATTGCTTCCAGGTCATGGTTCATGTCTTTCAGGGGTACAGCTGATGTTGTCCCTCCCTGTACCTGGACAAATTTCTGATACATGAGAAATGTCGGGTGGCTGGTAATGACTTCTTCTCCCGGCTCCAGAAATGCGTCTACAAGCAGTCCAATGACCTCATTGGAACCGTTTCCCAGCACAATTTCACCCGGTTTGATATTCAGTTTATCCGCCAAGGCTTCTGTCAAATAATAACAGCTGCCGTCCGGGTATCTGTGCAGATTGGATAACGCCCGGTTAATTGCAGATACAGCTTTTGGTGAAGGCCCCCAAGGATTTTCATTTGAAGCAAGTTTTATAGAGCCTGTAATACCATACTCCCTTTCAAGTTCCTCCAGAGGTTTTCCAGGTGGGTATGGCACCATCGATTCAATGTGCGAGGCAACTTTAAGTTTCACTCTTATATTCCTTTAATAATTTTGCAATAAGCTTTAGCGGAGCTCTCGATTTATTACAGCCCTTCAGGTCTTTTTGGGGAAAGGTCCAGATGCTGTTCTAAATTGAACGCCGTGGTAATAAGTTTTTCTTCCTGAAAGTGGGCCGCCTGGAACTGAAGACCGATGGGCAATCCTTTGGAGCTGAAACCACATGGAACCGACATACCCGGAATACCTGCCAGATTGGCGGAGATAGTCAATATATCAGAAAGATACATGCTGAGCGGATCATCAATTTTTTCACCAATAGGCCAAGCAGGAGTGGGTGTTACCGGAGAAACAATCACATCACACTTTTCGTAAGCCTTGGAAAAGTCTTCTGTTATCAGAGTACGAACCTGGGAAGCTTTTTTATAATATGCATCGTAATATCCAGAGGAAAGAGCATAAGTGCCTATTACAATGCGCCTCTTTACCTCGTCTCCGAACCCCTTTGACCTGGTGTTTCTATACATCTCCTGCAAAGACTCTCCGGATGAATCACGGTAGCCATATTTAACTCCATCGTATCTTGCCAGGTTTGAGCTTGCCTCAGCCGGCGCAATCATATAGTACACAGCCACGCAATAATCATTGTGGGGCAAAGAAATTTCTACGGTTTCAGCCCCGGCTTCTTTAAGTATATCTATTCCGTTAAAAACAGCCTTTTCTACTTCAGCATCAAGGCCTTGAATAAAATATTCTTTGGGAATACCTATTTTTAAACCTTTCAACCCTTTGGAAAGTGCGGCTGAATAATCAGGCACATCACGTTTGACAGAGGTTGAATCTTTTGGGTCATATCCGCTTATGACATTCATCAGTAGGGCACAATCCCTTACATCCTTTGTAATAGGACCTATCTGGTCAAGGGACGAGGCAAATGCCACAAGACCGTACCGGGAAACTCTACCGTATGTAGGTTTCATACCGACAACCCCACAATGTGAAGCAGGCTGCCGAATAGAGCCGCCAGTATCGGTACCAAGTGAGGCTATACATTCATCTGCCGCGACAGAGGCTGCCGACCCCCCACTTGAGCCACCACTGATATACTCAGGATTCCAAGGATTTTTAGGTATTCTATAGGCGCAGTTTTCCGATGTTGAACCCATGGCAAATTCATCCATAGCCACTTTGCCGACTGTCACCGCACCGGATTTATTCAGCTTGTCAACAACTGTCGCATCATAAGGCGGTACAAATGTTTCCAATATGCGTGAACCGCAAGTTGTTCTAATTCCTTTAGTACAAAGCACGTCCTTTATCGAAAGAGGCACTCCGCACAGTTCACCACCTTCTCCTGATTGAAGAAGTTTATCAGCCTCTTCAGCCTGTTTGAGAGCCTTGTTGTGATCGACAGTTATAAAGGCTTGTATTGTGTCATCAACTGAATCGATTCGCTCCAATACTTTGCGGGTTGCATCTACTGCCGACACTTCCCGTTTTTTAAGCAAATCCCTCAATTCATGGATGGTTAGCTTATGTAATTCCATTATTTCCTCTCACTACAATACCAAATAAAAAGAACGAATCTTCACGATCCGTTCTCAGCTATTTATAGTTACCGGCTATCTTGCTTTGCAAAAAGGTTATTTATAATCCTGCAGGCAAGGATGACTCACCCTTAAATTACGCTTGGCACCACAAATGCCTCCCCATTCTGTTGGGGTCCGTTAGAAAGAGCATCTTTCTGGTCCAGCGATTCCCTGACTACATCTTCACGAAAGGCGTTCTGAATGGAAATAGCGTGTGTAGTCGGTGCAATATTCTTTGTATCCAGCTCATTTAGTTTATCGACATAACTTAATATCTTGTCAAGCTGATCACGCATCGGGCCTATCTCTTCTGGCGATAGTTTGAGATTTGCCAAATTGGCAACATGAATTAGTTCTTCCCGTGTAATTTTCATTTTCTATACCTTATGCCCGATATGAGGCTTATTGAATATTTTATTCAGGATGCTCTTCCATTGTCTCCAGGATAGAAACAAAAACATTGACGATTTTTTCATCAAACTGTGACCCCACGCAGTTTCGCATCTCCTCTATAGCATCCCGTTTTGTTCTATTTTCCTTGTAGCAGCGCTTCGAAGTCATGGCGTCAAAACTATCGGCAACGGTAATAATCTTCGTAAGAAGATCTAAATCGGAACCATTTCGCTTGGATGGATACCCTTTGCCGTCCAGCCGCTCATGATGATTCTCTATAATCTCTCCTTCCCGACCAAGAAAGCCCAGATGGCTGATTATATTCTTGCCAACTTCGGGATGTTTCCTGACAAGCCCCCATTCTTCCAAGGACAATGGACCCGCCTTACCGATAGCACTATTATCTATAACCAGCTTGCCAATATCATGAAGTTGTGCAGCCCGTTCAAGTACTTTCATTTCATCTTCTGACAATCCCATATCCTGGCCAATCATCACAGCATATTCAGTCACCCGGTTTGTATGACCGGCAGTATAAATATCCTTTTCTTCCAGAGCTGTCTGCAAAGATAAGATTATATTTACAGTGGCTATCTCCAGGTTTTTGCTGTATTCCTCGAGCAAACGATTATTTTCTTCAAGTTCTTTCGTTTTTTCCTGCACCTTAATCTCTAGGTTGCTGGTGTATGCATGCTCCATAAGGACATATCTTCTTTTTTCAATGGCACGTTTTATAGTTGCCTCAAAAAGTTCCAGATCATCAATGGGTTTGGTAATAAAATCATAAGCACCAAGACCAAGCGCCTTTATGGCATATTCCATGGACCCCGCGCCAGTTAAAAACAGCACTGGTATTTCAAGTTTACGGTCATTGAGCGCCTTAAGGGTTTCAAACCCGTCCATTCCAGGCATGTTGATATCAAGGATGATAACATCAAAGCTATCATCAACATGATCTACAACTGATTGACCATTGTCAAAAGCAGTAACGTCATAACCGAACATATCAAGAATCTGTCTGACAGCTTCTCTTACAAGGTTGTCATCATCTGCAATAATTATTTTATTCCTGGTCATATGCCTTTCTTTTTCTTTAATAGGAAAACGTTTTCAACAATAACTGCGAGTCAACTTACAGTTTCCAGTAGTTTTTTGCAATATTTCGGGCCTGATCAATTGTCGGCGATTCAATATTATTACTTAGAAGGTCTGAGTATTCTTCTTCCGTTAACCCTACTCCGAGCAGTTCGTTTAAAACCGCCAGTGCTCCATCCCTTAATCCCTCCAGATTATATCCCCCCTCCAAAGATATAACCAGGCGGCCATCGCATACTTCTTCAGCCAAATCTGTAAGAATTCTTGTCATGAGAGCAAAGCCTTTGTCTGTAACTTTCATACCTCCAAGTGGGTCACCTTGGTAAATATCAAAACCTGCGGAAATCATCATCAGATCCGGCTCATATTGACGGACTATTGGTACCAGAATTTTTGTGAAAATCTGACCGTAATCCCTGTCATCCTGGCCTCCCGGAAGAGGTACATTTATCGTATAGCCCTCTCCAGCACCACTACCAACCTCAAGCAAAGAGCCCGTTCCAGGATAATGTGGAAACTGATGGGTGGAAAAATAGAGAACCTGGTCGGTATCATAAAAAGAGTGCTGGGTACCATTGCCGTGATGAAGGTCCCAATCCATTATCAACACCCTTTTAGCGCCTAGGTGGTCCAGAGCGTACTGAGCACCAACAGCAATGTTGTTAAACAGGCAAAACCCCATGGCCCGATCTGCTTCGGCATGATGCCCGGGAGGGCGTACCAGCGCAAAACAGTTGTCAGCCTCCTCTGACATAACCATTTCAGCCCCTTTTGTCACTGCTCCGGCCGCGAGACAGGCAGCATCATAAGACAATGAAGATGTTTGCGTGTCAGGGTCGAGGGATGCAAAAGATTTCCCGGCGGTTGATGCTACATGGGCCACATGTGCATTCGTGTGTACGGTTTCAAGCATTTCATGTGATGCCGGTTGAAAGTCAGGAAAGATAAATTGCTCTCCTATCATGGGACGGCTAAGTTGTTCATATATTACTGCCAGCCGTTCTGGACACTCGACATGATAAGCCCCTGGATTATGCTCCAGAAAGAGATCATTTTTCAAAATTGCAGTTTTTTTCATTTCTCACACCCCCTGAAAATGATGATTGTCACTTTAAAGTGAAGAAATTATTCTCTTTTCGGTAATCACATAATGTAAAAATTGATCATGAGGAAGGACCGGCACTTCGCGAACCATCTGTAATTCAAACGCAAGACCTACGCGAAGGGCTTGCGGAGCATCATTTAACAGAAAACGGTCATAATAACCACCGCCATACCCAAGCCGGCCGCCATTTTCATCAAAAACACTGCCGGGAACAATGGCCACATCTATTTCACCGGGAGAAACTGGATGAACAAGCTTCGGGTCGGGCTCTGGAATCCCGCAATAGCCGTGCCGAAGCTCTTTGACGGGATCTTTAATTAAATAAGGAATGAGCCTGGAATTAGATGGAACTGTTAATGGTACAGATATTCTTTTTCCTTCTAAGAGACATTTCTGAATAATAGGAAGCGTTTTTACTTCGCTTCTAAAATTGACATAAAAAAGAATTCTACGTGCCAGAATGAAACTTTCCAGCTGAAATAGTTTTTCAAAAATTGCCTTGCTTTTTATTGCCAGGTCTTTTTCTGAAAGCTGATCTCGTTTACCGAGAATATCTTTTCTTATTTTTTTTCGAGTAGAATCAGCTTCCATAATAAATTTTATTCCAGAAAAAATTTTATACGTTTTTCATATTCTTACCCTGTTAATGTAATCAGCTCAATACATTATTATACAAAAAGTGCCACAATGTGTAACCACCTGACAACACCAACAAAAATGAACAACCCTAAACTAAGATTCACCGCGTATAACGATCCTGAATGAGACCGAAAACACAGTCTGAAAAATGTTTGCTTAATTCTTATTTGAACAGCTCTTGACAAAAGCCAACCACAAGGGTAAAGAGACTTTTTAATCAATTTATGAATGAGTGTTCATTTGGTCAGCGCAAAACACATCCCCGAAAACAAGGAGGAGAAGTTATGGATTTAAGTGGCGTTAAAGCTGATATGACATTAGATGCCAAAGGACTAAGCTGTCCTATGCCGCTTTTGAAAACAAAAAAAGCTATCAATCAGATTAGCTCAGGGCAGGTTCTTGAAATACTTGGAACCGACCCTGGTTCTAAAAATGATCTGCCCGGCTGGTGCGAACGTACCGGTCATGAGTATCTTGGTGCTGAAGACGGAGACGGTTTTTTCAGGTTTCTAATCAAAAAAGGTTAACATAACCTTGCTAATTGTCGCATTCGCAGACAATGCGGTTGCGGCTTACTTTTTTTTGAATGGAGGACAAAATGGCAAAAAGTTTAGGCATATTTGTGACTAACGACAAAAACATGAATCACATCATGGGATTAACCAAAGCTGCAAAGTCAAAAGGTTCAAAAGTTAAGGTCTTTTTTTCCTGGAAAGGGACCCTGCTTGCCAAAGACCCTCAGTTTGGTGATCTGGTAAAGCTGGCTGATGAAGTTTCCATCTGCGCCGACAGCTACAAGAAAATGGGATATGACCCCCTGACCGATATTCCCGAAGGGCTCACGGATAAGGAAATGTCAACCCAGGCCCAGCACGGAATGATTATTGATGATTACGATTGTTACGTAACTTTATAAGGAGGAAGTCATGTCCAAGAAAGTATGTTTGGTTTTTGCTACCGATGAAGAATATACCCTTGACGGTCTCAGGTCGACTCTGGGTCTTGCCGTTGCCAACCATTATGGCTACGCCGTTGTTCTCAACACCGAGCTGGCCCCATTGAATGACTACCATTCCGAAAATGTTGAATGGATCAGGGACATGGAAGGTGATGTGTTTTCCACCGTTCCCGCCAATGTCGAGAAAAACGGTTTTACCGCCATTACCCTTGAAGAACTGGGACAGAAAATGAAAGAAATGGATGAGAAACTATTAAAAATCCTTCTCGTTGATGATGATGAAGATGACTATATCATCACACGTGAAAGTATTGAACATATATCGTAACGCGCCCAACGACGACACTAAAAAACTGGCTGATATCGTATCGGAAGGCAATGAATCAGAAAGCTATAATCTTTATGACGGTGAACCCGATTATGAAAAGCTTGTAGACATGATATTTGATGCTGACAAGACAATCTGCTGGTGGTAATTTTTTAGATTTAAGATTCGCAAAAAAAGAGGCCTCTTCGGGGCCTCTTTTTTTGTTGATTCTATAGGAATCAGCGTGGCACACCACATATCCGTTATCATTCCAAACCACAATGGAGAAGCGACGCTTGAAAAATGCTTAAGCGCCGTTTTTGCTTCTGACTATGATAACTTTGAAGTAATCGTTGTTGATGATTTTTCAAAGGACAATTCTGTCTCTATCATAAATACATTCCCATGCAGGCTTATCTGTATGGAGAAACACGCAGGTGCATCTGCTGCCAGAAATAAAGGCGCCGAACAAAGCAAAGGCAACATTCTTTTTTTTACAGACGCGGACTGCGTTCTCGAAAAAAACACCCTTTCCCTAGCTGCAGCGATGGCAGCCAAAAAAGGTCCTGATACTATAGTGGGTGGAACTTATACAAAACAGCCATATGATCCGGGATTTTTTAACCTTTTCCAATCCATATTTATCCATTATTCAGAAGTAAAACACAAAGAAGCTCCTGACTATATTGCTACGCACGCTCTTATTGTACATACCGATACTTTCAAAAAAATAGGCGGATTCCCGCAAAATTTCCTGCCGATCCTGGAAGATGTCGAATTTTGCCACAGGGCTAGGAGGAAAGGATTTCGGCTTATTATGGAGCCAAAGATCCTGGTACGACATATATTTAACTTTTCCATGTCATCTTCTCTTCGAAACGCCTATAAGAAATCTAAATTCTGGACTCTCTATTCTCTGAAAAACCATGACCTTCTTGCTGACTCCGGTACCGCATCTGTTGAGTTAAAATTTAATGTTTTGGCCTGTTTTTTTGCTTACATATTTTTTCTTCTTACACTGGCATCACAGAATTCCCTATTTCTTGTTCCTTCTTTTCTGTTTATAGTATGTAATGTCTTTGTAAACAGAAAACTTTTCGGGGTCTATTTCGAAAATGGTGGACTGTTTTTTTTGTTGAAAGCGGTTATTTATTATATGACACTTTACCCTCTGGCTGTTGGCCTTGGCGGCATAGCCGGTTTGACACGAGCATTCACCGGAAACAGACCATGAAGTATTCGCCGTTTCGGCATATCGATTCAATTCTCTGGAAAAAAGCTCCCATTCATCTCACCTTTTTTCTTACCAGGCGTTGTGATTCACGATGCAGATTCTGCTTTTATCTATCAGAAGATGTTGAGCCGGAATACGATCAGCGGGAGTTAAATTCCACAGAAATAGAAAAGGTCGCGGGCTCCATGGGAAATCTCATGTGGCTCGCTTTATCCGGCGGTGAGATTTTTCTCAGAAAAGATCTTGTACAGATAGTACGCATATTTTATGACAAAAACAAACCGGCTCTTATTTTGCTGCCCACCAACGGCCTTCGTACAGAAATTATCTGTGCCCAGACAGAAGAGATCCTAAAGTCGTGTCCTAAAAGTACCATCGTGGTCAAACTTTCGGTAGACGGGCCGGAAGACATTCATGATGCCATACGAGGCGTACCAGGCGGTTACCGGAAAACCTTGGCAACATATGAAAAACTTGGCGGACTCATAGAAAAGTACCCGAATTTTGAATTGGGCATTAATACCGTGTTCTGCTCGGAAAACCAGGATGTTATGGATGAGGTAATTGCGAGTGTTGCAAAGCTTGAACAAGTCAAGACTCACACCATATCTCTCATCCGAGGCAAGGTCCCGGACGAATCACTAAAAAAGGTTGATCAGGATAAATACTGGCACGCTATTGATATTCTGGAAGAAAACCTGAAAAAGAAACAATCTGCAATCTACCGTTTCCGCGGAGCTAAATTGAAAGCGGCTCAGGATATCGTCCAGCGTCGACTCATACACCAGACCAACCAGGAAAAAAAACAACTGATTCCTTGTTACGCCGGCCGTCTAAATCTTGTGCTTTCTGAAACAGGAGATCTCTTTCCGTGCGAATCTTTTACAATGAAATTTGGTAATATAAGAAACAGCAAGTATGATGTGACTAAACTCCTAGAATCAGAAAGGGCTGAAAAAATCCTGCAGACAATAAAAAATAAGGGGTGCTACTGCACCCATGAATGTTATTTCATGACAAATATTCTCTTCAACCCAGCCATGTATCCTGCCCTTTTAAAAGAGTATTTACAGATTTAGGGTCTGCAGATAATTTTGAACCGATTTTTCATTGACATCTCCAACAAATGTTCACTATAAAATTTTATCAGTATATTTGATTGAATGATTCATTAATAGTTTTTCTGAGTTTTGATTTTGTATATTTCCTTTTACCTGAAATTACTAAACTTATGGATGTGTGGAGAATATGAAGAAATATAAAGGAAAGTTCCTGAAAATAGTATTTTTTGTGATTTTTGTTGGATTATTTTTAAACTCTGTAGCTTTTGCAGCGAACTACAGGCAGCCTTCCTATATAACTAATATATATTTCTTCAATAAACCTGTGAAGGAAGGTGATACTGTTCATCCTGCCAAGGTAATAAACCAAATACAAGCCAACAATCCTAAGGTAAAAGTCAATGTGAAAATGAACCTTGTAGGTGATAAGGGTTCCCACTTACTTGAAGTGGATATCTTAGATAAGGAAGCCAGAACAATATCTAATGTCCTTAAGTTTGATCCATGGGTTGCATCAAAAGACAACGAACTCTTCACGGTAAATACATGGGTGGGCGGAAATTTGCCGGAGGGTGGTATTTTCTTAAAAGTATATGATACTCTTGGTAGCGGCAATAAAACAGTGATTGGCGTATTCAGGATTATGACATTTAAATGATATAAGAAGTGTATATTGTATTATTGTAACATCAGTTTTTACACAACTATTGATTATTAAAACCCTTTCTTTCATTCTTTTGCCGAATTTTTCTATTGCTAATTCCACGGTAGAGTTCCGGCCAATTTTCTATCCAACAACAATTATGATCGAATCCTTTAATAACTCTAAGTTGCGGAAGTTTGCTTTTAGGGAATTGTTCTAAATAAGACTCGGCTACAACTTCTGGTGCAAATCGCTGGTCTGTCCACCATTTTTTGCTAGTGCAGGGTGATAACAATCTTTGCACAATGCATACAATCTATGCAGCTTCCTGCAATCATCCTGTATTAGGGCAATCTACAGCAATAAGACTTATTGATTGCATATTACCCATACAACTCTGCTACAGAACCCCTCATGTGAAAACCATCGTAATCTTTTTTATTTCAATAAGTTAATCGAAAAAATCCATATTGGTACGGCCCTTGCTGATGCAAAAGTAAAAGAAAAAAGTTTTTTGATCCATTTACCATGGAGGAAGACTGTTCATGAAAGATTCGCTTTGGTTACCAGTATTCTCTGCCATTCGCTCCAGGAGGAAACGTCTGTGTATCGCCTTGTCTCATGGGATGTCTAAAAGCCAGACTGTCATTTTTCTTAAGTAATTATGCGATAGTGTATATAGTTTCATTTTAAATAATAAAAAAACGGCTGTATCGGAAATCAAGATGCTAGTCGGGCAACAAGCAGTTGATGGAGGTGTGACATGAAGATCAGAACAATATGCCTGACAATGATAGCAACCATAACAGTAACCATTTTTCCTATGTCTCTTAAGGCTTTACAACATTCTTCCAGCAGTCAAACTGACGATGTAAATGAACTTGGCATTTCGCTTGGTGACGATTTTAAATGGGACGAGAGTCTTGACTACTACCTGAGGAAATTGAAAGACCCTGATCCGTTTACTCGGGTCAAGGCTGTACAGGCCCTTGGTGAAATACGAGATCCAATATCCCTGGAAGCTCTTTTACAGCAATTGCGGGACGAAAATGTTTATGTCCGAACTTATGCAATAGAGGCTTTGGCCAAAATAGGCCAAAAGGATGCACGCACGGTGCCAAAACTCCTTTCCACTCTCAATGATCGCGAACCATGTGTCAGGGCAATGTCAGCAAGAGCTCTGGGTGGGCTCAGGAGTGCCGCTGCAACCGACGCCCTTAGAGGGCTCCTTAGTGATGAAGATGAAATGGTGAGGAACCTGGCAAAATGGGCGCTTAAGCAAATCACCCAACCGGCAAAATAATTGGGCGAGTCTGTTCTGTATTTTATTGAGACAGTCAGGTACAATTTATGTTCTTTTCCAAATCAGCCTCTCCGGCTATTTAACTCCTCCAGTAGATCCTTGAGGCCAATACCTTTTTTTTGAGCTACATGGGCAACTGTCCATTTTAAGCTGCTATCATGTCCACAACCACACAGGCCAAGGTCCATGAGATAATCTGTAAGTCGGGGATAATTTTTCATGATCTCACTGACAACGGTGTCTTCATTTATTATATCCATAACATTGACCGTGCAACAATGGGAAACACTATCCCTTAATTTTGCCCCTTTTAACTGAAAAAGAGCCTGGCAGAAAGGAAATTTCCACCGGGCTCTTTAGGTTTGTACTTCAAGAATTATCTGAATGGATCAGGATGACTATTAGTCTTAACTTTCATCCTCCATAGCCTCTTCCAATTCTTTGACCTTCTTTGTCAGCTTCTTTATAGCCTTATTCACACCATCAAAGTTATACCACTGTTCTCCGTTTGGAGCCTCGACAGGCCTGTAGGCGTGAAGATCTGAAGCCCATACACGCCAGGATTCGTCCCAGTTAGCCGGATCATTAAATCCAAGCAGCCTGAACTGAAGATAGGTAAGGGTTGAACGTGTACCCGTCTGGCAGTAGGCAACAGTTCTTTTATTCTTGTCCAACGAGGAGAAATGCTCCATAAGAGTTTTGACGTCCATGAATCCCGTCGCTTCCATCTTGTCGGTTTTTTTGTCCATCTCCTTGAGCATGGTGTCCTTATGGGAAACATTCAGGGTCGTATTGGGAATATGTCCTCCCCTGATGGCCCTCATATCTTTTCCTTCATGCTCTTTTTTGGATCTCGAATCCACAAGCTGGACACCAGAAGTCCTGCCGGTAGCAACACCCAGAACCTCGTCCGTTGAAGCTAAGCGGCTGTGGACTACGTTGGCCTTAAATGTTTTTGGCTCAAGCACTGTGGGATCTTTTTCAAGACGAAATCCGGAATTACGCCAGGCCTCGAGACCACCGTCCATGAAATGTACCTTGTCATGGCCCAGGTACTCCATGACCCAAAAGCCCACGGACGCATCAGTGAGAGTTTTTATATTACCATGATAGAAAACAACGTGGGTGTCATTGCCAATACCTACCTTGCCCAGAAGTTTTTCATACTTTGATGTATTCCTGAACACTCTTGACGTTGAGTCCCGCAACGCTTTTTTAACACGTTTTCCCAAGCTGATGGCGCCGGGGATATGGCCTTTAGCATAGTCTTTCAAATCTCTTGAATCCACGGCTACCCAGCCTTCTTTCTCAATCTTGACCTTCAGCTCCTCCGGGGTTATGAGCAATTCGGGATTCGCCCAATCGGCAGCGCCTGCAACTCCTGAAATTAGAAGTGACAAGGCCCCTGCTATAATCAGACCTATAAAATTTTTCTGCATAACTGAACCTCCTTAGTTTTTCATCTTTGCGGCACTTTCACCATTATGGACATTTATCTTTTATCATTTATACCCCCCGAAAAATTCGGAGAAATAACCAATTATCGCTTTATTTTGCAATTAGAACTGCTATATCAGCATTATTAGCGACCTCACGACTGATACTACCCATCCACAAATTATGAAGCCTTTTGCCTCTGGAACCCATTACAATCATTTCAACTTCCTCTTCCTTGGCAGTTTTTAATATTTCTTCGGCGGGGTGTCCCAACCTCTTCTTTGGGATGACTCCCAAAAAGCCTCTTTTTAGAAGTATATCTTTAAAGTACCCCAGGACCTTCTCTGCCCTCTGGTCCAGTTTGTTCTGATACAATGTCCCTTTGAGTGATTCCTTTAATATCTCCACCTCGGAATTACTCAGAAGCATCTCACCCATAACGGAGCGCCCCTCGATCGGTTCCACATACAGCAGAATTATATTTTCCGGTATACATCCTCCATTTACGCAGTCACCCATCAGGCTTACGAGAATCTCTACGACTTGCAGGGAGCCTTTTGTATCATCGACCGCCAATAGTATCTTTTTCATGTAATACTCCTAATTAACCGAGCCCTGAACTCTCTATTCATCAACATCCTGGAGACTTTTGTAATAATCTTGGACTTCATCGGTAAGGCCTTCAATTTTTTCTTCGGCGCCGCCACCATAGCCCGCGGCCTCGACCGCTGTGAAATAACCGGGTTCAGAACCGGTGTTAGCTGAAATCGCATAACCTCCGGCAAAAGATAGAGTCCATCCCACTAATATCAGAATCAGCCAATGCATTTGTTTCATCACAATCCCCTCTAGTCGTCCTCGTCATCCTGGTATAAGTGCTCATACTGTTTCATGATATCATCAGGCAGTGCTTCACCCTCTTCAAGCAGTTCGACGTTGTCACCGAACCCTACTTCCAGAAAGGGCGGCACGGCGTAGCCCATCATAAATCCGACAAAGGCAATAGCTATAAGTTTCACCAGCCACAGGCTATTCTTCATTCTTGAACTCCTCCAAAATGATCATTTATTTCAGTGATCAACCAATACCATGGCCAACCAGGCTTACACCCCTTTGGTCCTTAACCTTTTTTGATCTTGAAGATGAATTTACCTTCCTGCGCTTGTTTATCAAGAATGGGATTTCCTTCCCTTGTGCACATGGCAGATATTGACTCCGCCGAGGACGGGTTATCAAAAACAAGCTCCAGCTCATCACCGCTGTGCATCTTTTCCAGGGTTTTTTTGGTATAGAGTTGGGGGTGCGGACAGACATAACCGGTAACGTCCAGCAGATAATGTCCATCTGAAACTTTCGAAAATGATAATGGCATAACGTTTTCTCCTTTATTGTTCCTAGACCCCTTACAGGTCGAAATCTAAGTTGGCCATTTCTTTGGCCATTTGCCGCTCCGTATACCAGTTGAATATTTTGACACCCACATAGGCGCCACCAACCATTCCCAACCCGAACGACCAACCGGAGACATCTCCGTTTGCAGTTCTGACAAAGAAGGCACCAACATTACAGCCAAGCGCCAGCCTGGAACCGATACCCATAAAAGCACCACCTAAGAGTGCCCAGAAAGCAAGCTCTTTGGTCGGCGCCTTCCACTTGAATTCACCATTCGACAGGGCCATAACGGCAGCGCCGCCAATAAGGGCAACAGACATCCAGTCGGCTGGGTTAATAGCCGGGTTGGGAATACCGTTCACCCAGCCAAAATAAATATTATCCATGTTGTTCCAGCCCAATTTCTGGGCCACCCAGCCAACCCACTGGGCTTCCTGGGTCGTTACATACCAGTAGCCGGGATCAAAAACTGTGCCCTTGGCCGAAATTCCGAAATCATGCCCCAGGCGCTGCAGAAGTGTACCTGCATTTTTTACCCCGAACTTCATACGCAGACCTTCGATAACAAACATCTGTAGTCCGCAGGCTATTCCCAGAAACAACCCGGCAATTGCAGTACGTTTGGACGAAACTATCATTTCCCAGTATCCCCGAACATGGTCGGCCAGGCCGGGCTTGTGTCCTTCACTTGCTTCAAAGTCCAGAGTAAACCGCTGGCGGGACCAGAGGGTGTATACTATGGCCAACAAACAGATTGCAGGCAGGAAAACACCTAAAAAGGTGTTACCTACAAATGCGCCAACCAGGCTTGTATCCTCAAGGCCAAGAAGTTTTGCAAAAGTGATTACCGGCTGGTCCCAGACATATCCGGCCAGATACTGGTCAACCCAGCCGTCAGATACTTTGATTGAGCTGGGCATACTTTTTGTTAATGCAGACTCGGCCCATGATTTCGGTACTAAATTATTAAACCACCCACCAAGATCTACAAAAGATGACTGAGTAACACTGATTGAAAGAATAACCAGCATGGAGACCCCGTTACCCTCTCCGGCTTTGTACAAAGAGCCTGAAGCGCAGCCGCCGGCAAAGACCATGCCGATGCCGAAAATCAAACCGGCTATAATGGCATGCACGCTCCAGGGAGCCGCATGGAAAGTGCTCCATCCTGTTGATGCAACGAGCGAAGAGGTGATGGAAAAAAGCAAAGTGGCAATCATGATACCGACTACCATGCGCGGCACCCCCACCGCAAAAAGGTCCCTGAAGGCCGAGGCAAAACAGAATCGCCCATACTGAAGGCACATCCCGTAAATGAAACCAAACCAGAGATAGGCAGAAAGATATATATAGTATTCATGTATGGCATAGGTGCCGATACTGATCAAGGCAAAAAAACCGACTATCACCAAGACCCAGATCCTATTTTTTTGAGGAATTGCTATCTCCACCTGGCTACCTCCACTTTATCTCTTGTTTATCTTTAACACTTCAAAACTGTGAGCTACACACTGTTCCTGCATAGCTGTCATGTATAGTTTGCAAGGTGTATGCCAAGCGTATTAATCACGAACTGGTAGTGCTCCATCTATTTTGTATATGCCGCTGAAGTGGAAGGCTTACAACCGATTAAACCGCTCTAACGCAACACCTGAAACCTGAAACAGTCGAAATTATTGAATACAAAATTGTGCCGTTTGAGACAGATAGGCTTTCCTGTTGTCCCAAACGGGACAGTTGCAACAACTTGATTTGCGCTAAGGCAAACTTGTGTTTGAGTGGGTTTAGCTCAGAAAAAAACGGAGGCCCGAGGGGTTTTCGAGCCTCCGTGGGAGGGAAGGAGGATCGATCAGATGCATCCTCCTATTACCTGGGGGTTACGTATCCAGGTAAAATAAAAATCGTTTAATCTACAATCCTGGCGTCAATCACAATATATCAAGCAATAAGTTGGCCACACAAAAATCAGAATCAAGAAAAGTTGTTTCTGGTGGATTTAAGACTTGTAAGAGCCTGCCACTAATATTTACAGTTTTATCGGTTTGTTTAATAAAATCCTGCATCATTGCGACATAATCGTTACCAGTGTTTTGTAACGAAAGACGCCCGTCTGGCGCTGAAATTTTTTTTCTAATATTTGTTTTTCCAACTGAAATGCAGAGTTATATTTTGAACTGATATCCCGACTGGCAATATACATATCCCGGGTTGTCCCATTTGGGACAGCAGGTGAATAGAAAGACGGCTGACTAAGCTCCCAGGTAAAACGTAGGGATGTGTTTTTGTTCACATTAATCGTGTGATGGTCCGTTTTTTGAACTGACGAGTACAGTTTTTTATCAGTATAAATGTCAAGAATCGGCAAGGCTGCTGTTGTACTACCTGACGCTTCGTGCTGAGGCAACAAATGGACACTAACAGATTCTTCAGGAAGGGAGTCAAGATATGCACCCGCTTCTTTAAGGTTCATCATACTGGTTTGCATAAGAAATGGCTTATAAGCCCCAAACAATACAAGCAGGGCGGAAAAGACTGTAGAATACCCTATAAATCTTCTGTGACGAACGTCCCTAATCACATTCAGCCCATATGCGGCCATAAGCACAAAAAGAGGCAACAAAGGCACAATATACCTCATTCTTTTTATATGAAGAATAAACACAAAGGCTGCGAACCAGGCGGCCACAAGAAACCTGGGGTCCTTCTTTTGTATAGCTCTAAATGTGCCTAAAAGAGCGGCTATAGTTATAAACGGATGGATCTGGAAAAAAAAGGTTGATATATATCCTTCCTGCCAACGTTTTAATCCCTCCTTTTGAAAAGTGCTCAGAATGATAAACTGATCTCTGAAAACCTCATATTTTGCAAAAAGTAAAACAACAGCCAACAAGCCTGCACCTATTGCTACAGTAGCAGCACGCTTTAATATCTGGCCCGGAATTTTACCTATATGGACAAGGGTAATAATTGGCAGCAGACCTGCCAGAATGGGCCATGTTGAGTACTTAGTCAACAGGGCTAGGACGATGGAAACTACTGATGCAACACTCCATAAAAAGCCCCCATGCCGTAAGACCTTCATATAAACAACAACTGCTAGCAGCACAAAGAACATGGTGGCTACATCTACAAGCAGCAGTGGAACCTGGGTGGGAAGATAGGGTACTCCCAAAAGCAGCAGGCCCGCCCAAAAACCAGTCTCTTTATCCCAGAGAACTTTGCCAACTTGGTAGGTAAGAACCATTGCAGTGGCAAAAAGGACGCTATTAAAGACCTGGGCTACTATCCGGGCCTCACCGAATAGCTTGAAAAGTAAGCCATAAAGAAAGGGAATCAGCGGCAAGTCTGTCCAGGGATTAATGTACACACCCCATTGTTTCAGGAAAAAAACCGGCCCGTATTCCTTCAGGTATTTTGCTTCCAGAAAGTATCTTGACGCGTCCAAAAGAACCTCCGGAATGCTCCAGAGAAAAGATGATACCAGAAATCCAGATCCAAAAAGAATCCACGGCAGAAATCTTTCCTGAACCGTCAGCCTGGAGCAGCACAGTGCGGTAAAAATAACAGGAATGAGCAGGAGAAAAAATATACCAGGCGACTGCCCAATGAACACCCATTGCCAGCTCGTCAATGTGTTATCGTCAAGAAACCTTAAAATATAAAGGACAGGTATAACGGCAAGCGATGCAAAACCGACAAAAAGATATGTTTCTATCTCGTCCAGGCGATCTCTTTTTATCATTTCATTATATATATCCTGCTGTATTACGCCCATTTGCAACCTGTAACAATCTGATTTTTCATTAATATTTGACAAAAAGAGCGACGCTTACTTTTGAACCACGTAATAAATCAACCCCTTTTCTTCATAACTATCCAGCAATGTATAACGATAAGTGTCACAAAGTTCAGGAATAGACTGAAGGGTGCATTTGTCATTGCTGACGACTTCCAGAATTTCACCAACATTCATTTTGTCCAGAGTATATGTGACCATCAAAGTAGGGCGGGGGCAAAGCAACCCACGGACATTCAAAACTTTGTCTACCTTATTTTTTCGTCCCATTTCTCTTCCCTTTTTTTCTGCCGGTTAAGCTTAAACGTGTATATATTTCCTGTGCAAAGTCGGTGCCATCTTAAACCTGAACATCCCTTTATTTCCCCTTATGTATTATTGTGTTATTGTCTTGAATGGGACAATTGTGATTTCTCTTCGGCCACTTAGGAGCACTTTTTGCAGTAAATCAGAATTATAATTTTATGCTCTCAACAATATTGACCAAGGAGCAGCAATGGACTGGTCGTCGTTAGTCAATGAAGACAACATTCTGATCACGTATCACATTTTGGAGGAGGTAATGATCGGCATCATCTGCCTGGTGATTGCCGGGAGGGCCATGGGTAACTCCAAAATGTCTTCCGACGTTTATGGCGTAGAAAAAAGTAACAGGATATTTCTTGTTGGTGCAGCTTTTATAATTCTGGGGCTGAGCAGTCTTGCCCACTCCTTCATTCATGCTGCCCATCTTGACCTGAACCTTCTATACCAGACTCTTCTGGGATACTGCTTCGGGCTCATAACCCTTATTATTGCAATTGCGGCAGAAAAAACATCCACCAAGAAAAAATACCTGCTTCTTTACATACCCCTGCTCGTAATGTTATTTCCGCAAGTGTACAAAACCTTCCCTATGTTCGGTCTATTCAGGCCTCTGGTATGGATTGTCGTCTCTTATCTGTCCGGTGTAGTCTTTATTCTGTACGTTTCAATATTCTACCGTACCAGGGAAAAACGATTTATTGCTTCCGCTTTTGGCCACCTTCTAATATGTATTGCTGCAATTTTTCTCTTTTTTCCCGCAGAAATTGGCTCGACAGTCTGGTTTCACGGTCATATATTTAGGCCGCTTGGTTTTCTGCTTTTGCTTTTGAGTATGAACAGGGCTGAGTTCGCCAAGTTAGATAGCAGTATTCTATATAGGGCTCTGGTCGCCTTCACCCTGTTGTCGGCAATCCCCCTGCTCACATTTGGAATAGTTATTTTTTATGAAAACATTGCGCCAATAAACATATTAGGCCAGCGGTTGCTGATATTCCTGTTGTTGCTGGTAACACTTGTATCAGCTTTAATGTTCGGTCTTGGTCTGATTATCCGGCTGGTCAAGCCTATTCTGCAGTTAAAAGAATCTGTTGTTCATCTCGTTGATGAAGGTCTGGACAAACAAATTGAAATTTACAGTAATGATGAAATTGGCGAACTTTCCGGCGCCTTCAACGATGTGATAGCTCAGCTTCGTAATGCCATAGAAGAACAGGAGCGTCTCTGTAGATTGGCGGCAACCGGTGAACTTGCAGCAACTCTTGCTCATGAAATCAAAAACCCCCTCAACTCAATTGGTGGCGCTGCAACGTACATTCACAAGAATACAGAAGGAAGTCTCATTAGAGAATTCGTAGATATAATATCGAGCGAGGTCAAACGTATAAATAAGCTCACCACTACTCTCCTCAATTTTGCTAAGCCTGTAAAACCTGAACCAGATCTATGCGATATAAATAATCTCATTCACGAATCTGTAAGCCTCTTGGGGCAGGAATGCACTGAACAGAATTTATCAATGAGCACAGAATTACAAGAAGGACTTGCGCCGGTATATTGTGATAACAACCAGATAAAACAGATCATCCTTAATCTGGTAATCAATGCTATTGATGCCATCGACGAAAATGGTGGGGTCGTCATTAAAACAAAACAGGAAGACGACAAAGTGCTTATAATTGTTCAAGATAGCGGGAAAGGTATAAGTACAGAAAATCTTAAAAAAATATTCAACCCGTTTTTCACTACAAAAACCAGAGGGTCCGGGCTTGGACTTTCCATATCCAAGAAAATTGCCAGAGAGCATGGAGGGGACCTAAGTGTGACAAGTATTGAGGGCAAGGGAAGTACTTTCACTCTTCATTTAGGAGGCAAACTACATCATGCGGCATAGGATCCTGCTGGTTGACGACGAAATCAATTCACTTCGAGTACTTTCTACGGCTTTGCAAAGCGATCTTTTTGAGGTAGAGACGGCCACCTCCGGTGAAGAGGCTCTTTCTATGATAAAAAATGATGCTTATCAGCTTATCATTTCAGATTACAAAATGCCGGGTATGAATGGTGAAAAGCTGCTTGAAAAGGCAAAAACTCTATCCCCGGAAACCTGTTTTATTCTGCTCACAGCCTTTGGAACTATTGAGCTCGCCGTCAATGCCATGCGAAAGGGAGCCTATACGTACCTCACTAAACCTGTTGACCTGAACCTGCTAGAATCAATGGTCAACGATGTTTTCATACCGGAAGAAACATCAGATGAAACAGATGTGGGCGGACGGCACCAGTTTTTAAACATCATAGGGAAGTCTGCGGCAATGAAAGAAGTCTTTTCATTGATAAGGAGAGTCAGCAAAACAGACGCAAACATACTTGTTCTGGGCGAGTCCGGCACAGGTAAAGAGCTTGTAGCCAGGGCTATTCATTACTCCTCTCTCAGGGCAGACAAGCCTTTTGTTCCCATAGATTGTACAACTATACCCTCAGAACTTATGGAAAGTGAACTTTTTGGATATGAAAAAGGCGCTTTCACCGGGGCAAATAATCAAAAAGTCGGCCTTATCGAAATGGCCAACGAAGGCACGGCTTTTTTTGATGAAATTGGTGACTTGGACTATGCTCTTGAAAAAA
>CALZHP010000018.1 GCA_945787325.1 uncultured Desulfobulbaceae bacterium | reverse complement strand
CCCGTGCGTTTTCATTCGGCTGGCCGGCTGCAATCTGCGCTGCAGTTATTGTGACGCGAAGTACACATATGAAGAGCCTTCACAGAAATACAGTGTTACCGATATTCTTGAATATGTATCCCAATACCCGGGTGCAATGGTAGAAATTACGGGCGGTGAGCCTCTTCTTCAGGAAGGTGTTTATCCTCTTATGGATAAACTGCTCAAATCGGAAAGAACTATCCTGCTGGAAACTAACGGTAGTATAACTACGGCCCGAATTCCCGACAATATAATAAAAATTATGGATATCAAATGTCCGGACAGCGGTATGCATGGCAAAATGGATTTTACCAATTTCGAGCATTTACATTCATGTGACGAGATCAAGTTCGTGATTACTTCCCGTAATGATTATGTTTGGGCCGTTGCGTTGCTTGAAAAACATAATCTTTCAGACAAATGCTCTATTCTTTTTTCTCCCGTTGCAGCATCACTTTCACCTGACCAGCTTGCTGAATGGATACTTAACGATCAACTCCCGGTAAGATTTCAACTGCAACTGCACACAATCCTCTGGCCGGAGAAAGTTAGAGGGGTTTGATCTAAGTATTTTATGATTAATTTTGACGAAATCCACAACCTCTGGTGGTTGACACGAATAGATTCTACCAATCCGGCGAAATAGTTTATGTTAATTTTCTTTGTTTGCCCAAAGAAAACGAACCAAAAGAAAAGGCACCCGTGTCACTTGGTCCGCCTGAGGCGGATTCCCTGTGCTCCTCGAATCAGCCGGGAGTTTGAAAACTCGCTTCGCTCAGACAGTTCAAACTCCTTTTACGGCAGCTTCTGTGGTGCTCGGCTACGTGCCAATGGGAAAAACCGAAAACCTAATAATATTTTAGCACCCCCTTTTAGAGGGAGCCTGAGGCCAATCGCTCTGCGGATTGAGTTTCACAACATTACCTAGTTAAATATCCAGGTAAACTATAGCGAGTTACACTCTATATGTTTGGATCTGAAAAAAACAAATTCCTGCCGGCAACCTGGGAAGAAATGCTTTCCAGAGGCTGGGAGGAAATAGATATCGTCCTGGTTACCGGTGATGCTTATGTCGATCATCCTTCCTTTGGCGTGGCTATGATTGGCCGCTGGCTTGAATCTCACGGTTACAAGGTTGCAATACTTTTTCAACCTCGCCATCATAATGCAGAAGACTTCAAACGATTCGGGAAGCCTCGACTTTTTTATGGCATAACTGCAGGTAATCTTGATTCCATAGTTTCGAATTATACCGGTAACGCAAAAGTCCGCGATACTGATACTTTTTCAAAAGATGGCAATCCATATTTTAATAAATATAAGAAGAAATCGGAACGCCGCCGTCCTGATCGGGCAACAATAAGATATGCAAACCTTGCGAAATCCGCATTCAATGATGTGCCTGTAATTCTGGGGGGGCTCGAAGCATCTCTCAGGCGTTTTGTTCATTACGACTTCCAGCAGAAAAAACTACGAGCTTCAATCTTAACCGACGCTAAAGCAGATCTGCTCGTTTATGGTATGGGCGAACGCGCTGTTCTCAATATCGCAAGGCTACTTGAAACTGGGAAAGATCTGAAAGGAATCGATGGAACTTGTGAACGGTTAACTGAAAAAGAAGTTTCAGTAAGAGGATTCCCTGATACAACTTTGATATTGCCATCGTTTGAAGATATAAAGAACGACACATCACTTTTCATGTACTCAGAACAGAATGTAGACTCCCATGCGCGATCTCTGTCTGAAATTCCTATTCTGCAAAAACAGCAGGCAATCTGGGTGCTACAAAACAAACCTGCTTTGCCGTTAAATAAAAACGAGCTGGACAAACTTTATGCGTTACCTTTCGTAAGAACACCACACCCCAATTCAGGAGATATTCCTGCATACAGGATGATCAGACATTCCGTAACCATCGTTCGTGGCTGCTCAGGAAACTGTTCATTCTGTGCCATCACTCGACACCAGGGGCCCGTAGTTACATGCCGCAATAAAAAATCAATCCTCAACGAAGTAAAAGTTATCTCAGAAATGCCTGATTTCACAGGAACAATTACCGATATTGGTGGTCCAACTGCGAATCTTTATGGAACTTCATGTGGAATTCAATCATGTAAAAAGCATGATTGTCTCTATCCGAAAGTTTGCAAGAACCTGAAAATTGATGAAAAGGTATTTATAAATCTCCTGGATGAAGTATCCGCTCTTGAAAAAGTTAAACACTGCCATGTTTCTTCAGGGCTCAGGATGGAATTGCTTTTAAAAACACCACACCTCTTGGAAAAGATTATAACTAAGCATACACCGGGCAGAATAAAAATTGCCCCGGAACACACTGAAAAAGAAGTCCTCAAGCTGATGCACAAGGAAGGCCCTGACCTGCTGCCCAAGTTTGTAAAAACGTGCAGAGATATTGCAAAGAAGAATCAAAAGGAAGTAAATTTCGCCACCTATTTCATCTCCGCACACCCTGGCTGCATGGTAAGAGACATGAAACAACTGGCACAGAAGATAAAAAAATCCGGTCTTAAAGTGAGGCAGTTCCAGGACTTCACCGCAACACCGGGAACACTTTCAACAGCCATGTATGTTACCGGCCTTGCCCGGGAAAGTCTGAAAAAAATTCACGTCCCAAGGGGTGATAGTGAACGTAAAGCTCAAAGGGTTGAGTTGGAGAAAATTATGAAGAAAAACAATAAAAATATCAGGGACGTCAATCGATAAAGCATCAATTGTTTCAATAAACTTTTAAGTTTAATTTTCAGAAGCATCCACAGCTATTTCAGAGTCCCCAAATAGTTAAAGGTTGATGCCCTTTTGCGAACCTTGCCTGTAATCTGACGGCTGAGTTGTTCCATATCCCCTTTCCTCATCTTCATTCCAGAAATATCTACAACTACGTATTGGATGCCCAAGGTCCCAATATCCCGGAGCTTGGAGAGAAGTGAAAAAGGCTTTTCGGGAAGAGCGACCGTCAGATTACAGCGTTTATAAAGCTGGTACCTTTCTTCTTTGGGGCTGACAAAAACCGGACCATATTTGAAATGTTTTGCATCAAGACGGGTGGTAAATAATGGTGTACGGCCATATACTGTCATCCCGATTCCACCTGTAAAATGCGCTTTATGCTGCTGCTCACATATGTGTCTTATAATATTCTTGTCTGATTCAATTGAAACCTGTGCTCTTCTTAAACCATATTCCTGTAATGTATTAAGTGATAAAGAATTAAGGACATTCAATGTGTAATCACCGAACAGTTGAACATTACCTTTGCCCTGAAAAAATTGACGCTGGCTGATATGGCTTATCTGCCAGAATTTAAACCCGCCCCTGATTAGCTGTTTTATTGTTTTCGTGTAATAATCAACATCTGATTCGTTGATAATAGGGGGTAGTGCCCATATAATTTTTCTTGAGATTGAGGCAAGATACCTTTTAGATTTTGAATACTGCATATGTGATTCGCGGCACAAAGTGACCAATAAACGGTCAGGCATTAGCGGTAGCCGCTGCTTTAGGATATTGAGATCATCAATCTTAAACCACAATTCCAAAGCAGGGCTTATTTTCTTTTTATGGTCCAACTTTTTTGGGGTATCACCTTCCGCTGTTTTTATAAAATATTGCGGTTCAATTTCCAGCTCCCTTAAAACTTTTTTCTTTAAACCTTTTTTCCTTATGGATTTTATGAGCTTGCCAAACTTCCCTGGATCAATATCACCAGATCCAGCTTCAGCTATTCTTCTGGCAGCGACATCAACCATATAGACGCTGTCACCTGTTGCGACATCACATGGTACTTTTATAGTAATTTTCTGCCCTGCTTCAGCATGGTCGACGGGTTTACCTTTCACGTGGAATTGCGGTAGAGTAAATGAAACTCTTTCTCCGGATTTCTCTTGATGCAGGCGCAAACGATCACCTTTTCTGACCGGCTCTTTCAAGGTGAAAGTCATGCTTCTGCCTTTTCCTGTTTTATCTATTCTTCCCAGGAATAAACCTATATTTCCTGAATGATAAGGTGAAACTGCTTCATTCGGTTTAGGTGAAGAAAAATATCCAGTTGATGTTTTTCTGCCCATGGACATACGAAGAAATTCCTGTGCTTCATTTTCAGCCTTGCGCAATGCTTTGTCATCATCGGGGTTAACATCTAGCATTTTCCGGTAAGCCTTAACAACCGACCCGACATATTGAGCGCTACGCAAGCGCCCTTCAATTTTTAAAGAAGAGACACCAGCTTTATTGAGTTCAGGAATAAGTCCAATGCCGCACAAGTCATTCATTGAATAGAAATAACCCGAGCCAGAGCTTTTTTTCCCTCGGCCACTCTTATTTTTTTTAGGACTGTCCCATCTGTACCGTCTTCTGCAAGGCTGCACACAAGCTCCCCGCAAACCGCTTTTGCCACCCAAGTAACTACTGAAAAGACATAACCCGGAGTAAGAAAAACACATTGCACCATGAACAAATACTTCGAGTTCTACTTTACTTTTAAAGCGTATACGTGAGATTTCTTTGATTGTTAATTCACGTGCGAGCACAACTCTACTGAAACCCATTTCCTCAAATTGATTGACGGACATGGAATTATGTGCGGCAAGCAAAGTACTGGCGTGAACACGAAGTCCAGGGAAATATTTACTGAGTAATTGATAAATCCCCAAATCCTGAATAATCAAGCCATCAGGTTTCATTTCATTAAGCATAGCAAGTGTATCAATAGCCAAAGGGATTTCCGTATTTTTCATTAAGCTGTTCATGGCCAGATACATCTTTACATTATTTTCATGAGCGTACGAAATCATTGCAGCAATTTCCTGCATTGAAAAATCTTTGGAAAGCACTCTTGCATTCAGAGCAGGTGCGCCAATGTACACGGCGCTCGCGCCACTTTTAATCGCAGTTTCAAAGACATGCAAAGTACCGGCAGGTGCTAGCAGTTCCATCATTTTTTTGCTATTATTATTGCTCAGAGCTTTTCTATTCATGGCTTCCAGTGTTTATCACGAAACAAATGTATTAATAGTGCGCCAGCTCCAAATCCACCTATATGAGCCCACCAGGCGACGCCACCCTCTGCCACAGTACTTATTGTCACGAGGTGAACATATCCCTGGATGAACTGTATAAAAAACCAGAATCCAAGAAAGAAAAAGGCCGGGATATCGATCATGTAAAAAAAGATAAATATCGGCACTAATGTAAGAATCCTTGCACGTGGATATGTCAGGAAATAGGCTCCTAAAACCCCGGAAATAGCACCACTTGCTCCAACCATCGGAATTGGGGATGATGGGGCAGAAATTGTTTGAGCGACAACAGAAGCAATACCGCATAAAAGGTAAAAGACTATATATCTGCCATGCCCCATACAGTCTTCAACATTATCGCCAAAAATCCAGAGCATCCACATATTAGAGATGAGATGCAGCAGGTTACCGTGTAGGAACATGGATGACATGACAGGAAAAAATCCACTTACGTCAAAGGTATTATTCTGCTGCTCTAAAAAACGTGCAGGTATAAAACCATATGTAGTTATAAATTGATCGAGGCCGGGCCCAAGCGTGAACTCGTATAAGAAAAACAACGTGTTTACAACAATCAGGCCGATGTTTACATACGGAAATTGTTGTGAGGGAATGTTATCTCTTATGGGGAACATGAGTTAAGGGGAAGTTGCCGGGCAGCATTTGCTGTAATGGTGTAACGAACTTTATTTCTTTTTATCACTTTTCCTTCTTCGCTCAACTTTTGGTTTTCGTCTTTCTTTTCTGAAACGCCTGTCTTTTACATGACTTCTCCGCTCGGCACCTTTAAGTTTTGTTTTAATTTTTTCATCAAGATAATCGACTATATGATACGCTTCAATTTCCTCTGGCGGTTCTGCCGAAGGCATCGGAAGTACAAAATAAAAATTATTCCCTTGTGGTGTCGGTTCATATCCTACTTTTCCGCCGTGGAGCTCAATAACATGTCTGATGAATGCCAGACCGTGACCAGTTCCAGGTATATCTGCACTATTCTTCCCGCGATACCCTTCAGAGTATAGTTCCTTAGACTCTTGTTCAGAAAAGTGAGACCCGGTGCTGAACACATTGAATTTTATACCGTCCTGACCGGGCCCGAAAAAATTAGTTATTATGTCTCGACCATAGGCCAGCGCTTTTCTTGGATTGCCATTATGATTAATAATCTCCTCGGTATATTTAATGGCATTGGAAATAAGGTTGGCATATACCTGTGAAAGAAGCCCAACATCAACCATGATTGGAAATTCCTCTTCGGCCATTTCTCGTGGCTTGTCAATGGTAATACTTTTTGCTGCCAGGCGGTTTTCGTAATGGTCAAGCTGGGGCTTGATAATCTGCTTTTCTACCAGACAACGCTTGGCATGTAGCACAAGATGCCCATGTTGAAAATGCTCCCTCCTGAAAAGGCTTTCTAGAAAGAGGCTAACGTTAGCATGATGCTTCTGCATTTCCTGGTGATATAACATCAGGTCCTGACGCAGTGTAGTAATCGAGTCCATGACTTTTTTGCAGTCTGTGTCGGGTACCTCACTAAATTTTTTCAGTTCTGCCATCATCTTTTCAAGTTCTTCCATTTCCACAATCTTCTTCTTGAGTTGATTGAAGAGATGACGAAAATACATATTCGGAATTATGACATTATGTTCAATATCCATAACCAGGCTGTTGATAAATTTCAGATGGCGAACGTTTTGACGAGCAACTAGTCGGTTATGGAGCCTGTAACCAATACGGTTCGTATATTTTGTTAGAAAAAAACGGTCTGTTTCAGTGAGATTAGATTGTGGAAAAATCTCAAAAACTCCCATTATACTGCTTTTGTGAAGCAGTGCGTGGTCTCTCTGGATTGCCTTTTTCCCTTTACCATTAAGGTCTACGGGAGAAATACCCGCCAGTGGCGGTTTTCGGTAGATGGGGATAATATACGAATCATCATCAACATAAGGTTCCTGCGATAAATAAACGCCTGTGGGTATAGGGCGCTTCTCTCTGATAATACCTTCCCTGCTGTTGCAAACAAGTTCGAGATGCTCTTCCGATTCATCAAGAAGATATAAAGCACTTTCTAAATTTAGGGACTCTAATGGAATAGCAACACAGATCCGGTACAGATCGTGGAGAGATTCAAACTCCTGTGCAAGGTCAAAAAAGGCTTTTAAGCGGTCATTCTGAACCTGGGTAAACCCGTAATTTTTATAATCCTCCGTTTTCTCTCTGACTCGCTTGCGTATGTGTTCCAGGTCAGGACGTTCTTTGTTTAAATCTGCCATGCTAGAATCCTCATCAGCTCAGGACATTTTTTCAAGAACGACCTCATCTCTTTCAGAGTTCTCTTTCAGAAGAACATCAACATGCTCATGAGGACCTGTTTTTACCTGTCTTCCAACAAAGTCAGGTTGAACAGGCAGTTCACGCCCTCCGCGATCTGCAAGCACCGCAAGCTGTATACATTCAGGACGACCGAAATCCATTATAGCATCCAACGCTGCCCGGATTGTCCTGCCCGTAAAGATCACATCATCAATCAGAACCAGAACCTTATCTTCAACAGAAAAATTTATATCTGTCTTTTTAACAATCGGATTTTGGGAAACACGGCTCCAGTCATCACGATACAAAGTAATATCGAGGCTCCCTACTGGCAGCTCTATACCTTCCCGTTCATTGATTATTTTGCATATGCGGTCAGCAAGGAAAACACCACCTGTATGAATACCAACTACGACCAGATCTTCAACATTTTGGTTTCTTTCCAGTATCTGTATGGCAATCCTCGATAATGACCTTTCAATATCCTGACCGGACATTATCATCTTTCTCTCAGCCGTCATTTTTCCCCTCCCCCATTGGCATAATTTGCTCTGATGCAAATTATTGAAACAGACTATTGGTTATTTAGGCCTCCAGAAATATTCAATCCCCTTTTCAGCTACCAGATTGATAGCCTCGGGAAAAGCCAGACACTCCGCATCAAATACCTTATGGGCTATGTCATCAGGTGAATCTTCATCAGAAAGTGGAACACATTTCTGGACAACTATAGGTCCTTCATCATACACTTCATTTGCAAAATGCACAGTACATCCACTTACCTTTACTCCCCGTTTGTGAACAGCTCTATGGACTATCATGCCATAAAAACCTTCACCACAAAATGATGGTATAAGAGACGGATGAATATTAAGAACAGACCTTTTAAGTGCCACAGGCGGTTCATAAAGCTTGAGATATCCAGCCAGGCATATAAGATCTATATCATATTTGTTAATTATTTCGTTTGTCGCCTCATTGCCCTTAGCATGAAATGCCGGGTATCCGTATTTTCTTGCTTTCTCAAGTCCTAGAGCATCTGCAACGTTAGAGATAACAACTTCAACAGTAGCATTCAGTGATCTATCATTGATTCTATCATGAAAGTTATCAAGTGTTCTTCCGCTTCCGGATAGCAACACAGCAATTTTCAACATTATTATTCTCCTGCAAAGTGCGAGTTCGTTTCGGTATCAACTCTTGCAAGCCAAGCTGCTATTTCTGTGTCATACGAACTCGTTAACTGAAAAACCTTAACAGCAAGTTTAAATCTTGTTTTCAAAGTTGTATCACCGTGTTCCTTAATTTCACTAATAACGGTTGGATAATCTGAAGGGTCAACTATAACCGTTATGTCCTGGAAATTCTTAGCTGCAGCGCGAAGCATGGTTGGCCCACCGATATCGATATTCTCAATGGCATTGGCTAGCGTACAAGCGGGATCAGCTGTTGCCTTATCGAAGGCGTACAAATTAACAGCAATTAAATCAATATACTTAAGGTCATGCTGTTTCATCTGCACCTGGTGGGACGGGTTATCGCGCTGAGAAAGTATCCCGCCATGCACTTTGGGATGCAGAGTTTTTACACGACCATCAAGCATTTCAGGAAAACCTGTAAATTCTGAAACATCGGTTACAGCAATTCCATTGTCGCGCATTTTTTTTGCTGTCCCGCCTGTAGAAAGAATTTGAATACCCAAGTCCTGAAGTTCCTTCGCAAAACCTTCAATTCCGGATTTGTCTGTTAAACTGATTAAAGCTCTTTCCATTTTTTTCATAGTTACTTAAACTCCTTTATTAAAATATTTGAAAAACGAATAAGATACCTTTTCATCAAAATTATCTCTACAAATACTTACTTTGTTTTTTTCATATCTGCATATTTTTTTCTAAATTAAATAAAGCAAAAATTGTAGAAATAATTACCTTTTTTTGCGGGTAAAACTCACAATTCTTCTTCTTTCCCTTTTAGTAGGGCGACGTGCAGGAACCATACTCGACAATGCAAGTAATTTTCGCTGGTCTCGTGCCTTTTCTCGTGCAATAATACTCTCTTCAGTCTCTTCATACATAGTTTGCGCTTCTACTGCAGGTCGTCTCTTATTGAAAACTCTCTGCACCACAACAACAAACTCTACTCTCCCACGTCGAATTCTTAATTCGTCACCAATCTGGACAGCCCTGGAAGGTTTCGCGTGAGAACCATTCACATGCACCTGACCGCCAGTTATCGCTTGCGCGGAAAGAGACCTGGTTTTAAAGAAACGTGCCGCCCATAACCATTTGTCTATTCGTACTTTTAAATCACCGTTCGGTTCTTTCATCCAGAAAAACCTTTAACTATTCATCTAAATTGCCGAAATAGATAATAATGATATTTTATGAAAAAATATCAGTCAAAAAAATACGGTAGTTATAATTGTTTACATTAAATGTATACTTTATATCTAACTTTAACTCTTAACATTAAAAACTGTCTGTAGATGAAACAATCTTTAACTAAAAAACTCATAATTTGTTGTCATGTTAATTAGTTATGGATTTAGGTATCGTGAAATTCTTTTCAATTTTTATGGAGTTTTAACTTCTTTTTTTGTAGTATCCATAATGTAAAACATTTCATGTACATTAAATCACATCAAATATTCACTCATATACTGGTGGAGAAATCACAAGAATGAATGCTATCGATAGCCTGCTTAATGATAACATAAAACTCCCGTCACCTCCGGCAATTGCCGTTCGAATACTTGATTCGGTTAAAAAAGACGATTCATCATTCAAAGAGCTTTCAGATATTATTTCTACCGATCCTGCTCTGACCACAAAAATACTTCGAATTGCTAATTCTTCACTTTATGCTGTTCCAAGCAAAGTAGATAACATACAAAAGGCACTTTCACTCATTGGCCTTACAGCCTTAAAAAATATTGCGCTCTCATTTGTTATGGCTGGCAGCCTAAAAAAAGAAACAGATGGAGGGTTCGATTTTGACCTTTTCTGGAAAAGTGCCATCACTTCCGCTGTGGGTGCGGAGTTAATTGCTAAAAAAATTAACCTTCGAAGTGACGATACTTTTGTTACAGCTTTGTTACAGGACATAGGAGTTCTTATTCTACATTTCTGTAAACCGGATGAATATGCAAAAGTTTTAGATGAGAAAAGAAATTCGAACGATTCTGTTTACAAAATTGAAAAACGTATCCTTGGTTTTGATCACAGCCAACTTGGTTTTGAGATCCTGAAAAAATGGGGCTTGCCGGAAAGTATTTATAAACCGATTTCATATCACTATGAAGACACAGATATTCCTGACGAGTTCAGTAAACAGGTAGATGTTCTTACCGTATCTAATATTGTTTCTGCAGCGTATCATGGTGTAGGCAGCACTGTTAAAATCCAGGAAATCAAAAATATACTATCAGAAAAATATGATTTATCCGATGAACAAGTCGATGAATATATCGATGAAGTTGCTGAAAAAAGCATTGACCTCCTCTCTGATTTTGAAATTGATCCGGGAGATATGAAACCTTATTCCCAAATACTTCTTGAGGCTAATGAAGAGCTTGGCAAATTAAACCTCTCTTACGAACAGCTTGTCGTTGAATATAAACAGGCCAAAGAGGAAGCTGAGAAGTTAGCACAGAACCTCAGTGTTGCTAATGACAAACTCAGAGAAATGGTTATCAGAGATGGTCTTACAGGTCTATACAACCATAGGCATTTCCAGGACGTAATGGATAAAGAATTGAGCGCGGCCGAAAGGTACGGAAAAAGGTTATCAATAATTTTATTTGATATTGATCACTTTAAAAAAGTGAATGACACGTATGGACACCCAAGCGGTGATATCGTATTAAAGCAGGTAAGCGCACTTCTCAGCGATATGGTTCGCACCTGTGATGTTGTTGCCCGTTATGGAGGTGAGGAGTTTGCTGCCATACTTCCCGAAACTGACAACAGCGGTGCTGTTGTTCTCGCTGAAAGGATGCGCAGTTCAGTGGAAAAACTTGACATCGTTGCAAATGATATAACAATCAAAATAACAATCAGCCTGGGTGTTACAACGTTTATACCGAAAGTAAGTGCTACAAACAAGGCCGACATTATTGACGCCGCGGATAAAGCTTTGTATCAATCAAAAGAAACCGGAAGGAATAAAATCAGTGTCATGAACAGCACAAGATCGGCATGACATGTATTTTAATATATAAAACCGTATTTTATCTTATTTTCATTACTGCAGGAACTTTATTGTGCCAGCATAACCTGCTCTATTTTTTAACTTCAGTAAACATCAATTCAACTATAAGTCTATGGAAACGTTACAGACTTTTCTCACTATATTTATTCCATTGCTGATTATAATGGATCCTTTTGGTAATCTGCCCCTTTTTCTACTTTTTACAAAACATAATACTCCTGAAGAACAAAATAGAACAGCTGCCTTTTCAACGATGTCTGCTGCTTTCATTCTTGTGTTATTTGGCTTAACCGGTGATTTTATTTTACGTTTTTTTGGAATCAGTCTGCCGGCCTTTCAACTGGCCGGAGGCTTTATATTCTTTATTTACGCTCTTCAAATGCTTCAACTCTTACCCAGTAGTATGAAAACAACCACAGAAGAAGAACGAGAAGGAGTTACAAAAGAAAATGTTGCTCTTGTTCCTCTGGCGACCCCTATGCTGGCAGGTCCAGGTGCGATTACTGCTGTACTTGTATGGAAAGAAAACCCTGACCACACTGTTGACCCATTTTCATTGTTTTCAGCAATTATTATTTCATGTTTAATCGCCTATGTTGTATTTCGTTTTGGAAAACTCTTCAGCAGGATAATGGGTGTAGGTGGTATAAAGGTAACAACCCGTTTAATGGGCTTGTTGCTTTCTGTTATTGCTGTTCAGTTCATGCTGGATGGTTTGCATCAGTTACAGCTTTAATCTCCTCTTGATAAATTTCTTCTTTACAAAAAATTGTTTGAGCGCACATTAAGGTGGCATTTATTTAAACAGATTACCAGGTACTATTTACATATTCCTGATGCTACATGTTTATCATTGACTTCTTCCAGGTTGCGCCTTAGTTGTTTTTATATAACGAACTAAATCAGCACATTTATTAATATTTAATAATTATCAAAAAACAAAAGGTGAAAACGAAATGAAAAAAATTGACGACATAATGGTATCGATTGATTTTTCTAAAAATTCCAACATAATACTTGATGCCGCTTTGTATTTAGCCCGCGAATTCAAGGCAAATCTTACGGTTGTACATGTAGCTGAGACACTTACAGCATATGCCGGCCTCTCAATACCACATATCTCGCTACCAAAACTTGAGGAAGAACTACAGGAATCCGCCAGAAAGAAGATGGAAGATATTATTCAAAACATTAATGAAGAATTTACCATTACATCAAACATTCTTTCTGGGGACGCTGCAGAACAAATTGTATCTTTTGCCAAAGAAAATGATTTCGATCTGCTTGTTCTTGGAACTCACGGATTCAAGGGCATTGGAAAAATTCTGCTTGGAAGTGTTGCAGAAAAAGTTGTGCGGACGGCGCCTTGCCCTGTTTTGACAATTAAGCCAACCAAATAGGTATTGAAAATATTTATAACTTTTGGGTAGGAGTTGTGATGAGGATTCATTAGGAACTGCCTTTAGGGCAGGTACAAGCGAATCGTACTCTTATACTTTTCAGAGTCCCACGTGTAAGGACCGATTCACGGTTACATTGATGCAAATTCATCAGATTGATGGAATGCTCTCTGCCGGGTGCCATTTTCTGGTTCTTCAAACAGAGGTAGGGAGATTAAAACGGATGTGCCCGAACCTTCCTCCGATTTGACGGAAATATCACCATCATGCAGGCGAACAATCATTTTAGAAACATGTAAACCGATACCTGTGCCATCTTTTTTTGTAGTATATTTAAACCTGAAAAGTTTTCTCAATATTTCTTGTGGAATACCTACGCCGTTATCTTCGATTCTAAAAAGAACATGATTTCTCTCTGTTCTTTCAGCAGTAATACGAATGATTCCTTCACCACTTTCATTCTTTTCTTGTATAGCTTCTGTGGCATTTCTCACGAGGTTTACAAAAACCTGAGTCAACATCTTTTTTTCGCACAGTACCCTTTCCTCAAAAAGGTCTTTACCAGTGTCAATATAATGAAAAACACCCTGTAGCAAGTGTGAACATTGGGAAAGTGTATCATCAAAAAGGTTTCTCACATATTCCGGCCTTTTTGATGAGAGCTGCAGGCTTTCCAGACTCTTTGCGGCCTGCATCACTGATCTCATAGCCTGAATACCCTTATCAAGCATCTCAACATTTCTGGATACTTTCTCACCGAGTTCAGATGGGTTTTCATCCACCATTTCTTTTTGCTTCTGCAACATATAGTTGGCGGTAGTTATAACCTGAAGTGGATTATTAATTTCATGCATAATGATATCTTTAAGTCGTGAAGTTTCTTTTACACGCTGTTCCAGAGAATCTGAGATATCATGGAGAACCATTTCATATTTTCGGCGGGAAATCCAGTGAGCAACCTTTTCTTTCAGGATTTTTATGTTGTAAGGCTTGATTATATAGTCAGTTGCGCCAAGAGAATAACCCTTCAGCTGATCTGCTTCATTCAATAATGCCGAAACGAATATTAATGGAATGTGCTGATGTTCCTTACTCTCCATAACCTTTTTACAAAAGTCAAAACCACTCATACCCGGCATCATAATATCTGAGAGGATCAGGGAAATTTTTCCTGCGTTTTCTTTGAGCTTTTCAAGTGCTTCGAAACCATCTTCAGCAATGAACAGATTATAATCTTCAAATAGTGCGTCAACGATAACTTTCATCATACCGGGATTGTCTTCAATAACCAATATTGATGACGAAGAAGGGTCCTGATTCTCAAAATCTTTTACATTACCGCTGAATGCCATTTTGGCCAGAGAGTCAAGGCCCAGGGTTTGTTGATATTCAAATTTCTTAATACGTTCACTCATCCTGCGATCTGAAGCGGCCCTTCGTGAATTTGATGTTCTACGCTCTTCATCAATATCCGGCATAGTTTTTACGATATTTACATTCTGGTCAACATAGAGCGGGAGTGTGAACCTGAAAGAGGTCCCTTTACCGACTTTAGACTGCACATGGATTTTCCCGCCATGCAGTTCAACATTGCGCTTGCATAAATACAGCCCGACTCCTATACCGCCGTGTCTCTTTGATAAAACATCGTCAACCTGAAACAAACGCCCGAATACTTTGCCTATAAGGTCTTCAGAAATTCCGCATCCTGTATCAGCGACCTCAGTGAAAATCTCCTCCCCGTCTGTACCGACCGTAACAGTTATCGACTGACCCGTATCTACAAACTTGAAGGCATTCTGAATAAGGTTGTTTAATACCTCTTCGATCCTGACAACATCCGCGTTAATTACTAGCGGACTGGATGGGATATTCAGTGAATAAGAAATTTTTTCGTCTTTAGCTCTGGCCTCAAAAAGAGAGAAAATATGCTCAACTACGCCTACGTAATCATAATTTGCTGTAGAGAGTTGTTGATCAGGATCATCAGTGCTTGCCACTCCAATAATCCTGTCAACATGCATGGCAAGCTGGAAAGCGGCCCGGTGAATTATCTGTAGCTGTTCAGACAGAGTTTTATCAAGGTTTGCGACTCTCTCCATAAATATTTCTGAATTGCCAATTACTATTGATAGAGGTGTTTTCAGCTCATGAGTAATATTGGCAATAAATCGACTCTTATTCTTTAACAGGGTATCTATTTCGTTTCTTGATTCTTCAAGTTTTTTGCTTCTGATTTTTTCCTGTTGTGAACTAACGAAAATTTGCCTTCTGGTACTTTCAAAAATTCCTGATGAAATTATCACTAAAATAAAAGAAAAGGTTAAAAAATAAATACTGTTCCACACCAGAGGCCAATAAACTAAGCTACTGTTTTTCAAGAGAATCGGAAAAAGATTGAGAGTAAAATGAATAAAAATTATCACAAGCCCAGCAACGAAAGAACCAGAAACACCCCAAGGCAATACCATGGCAATACATATGAAAATTAAAATGAAACCAGCGTAATAAGGGCTTTTGTAAGCACCAGTTATAAAAACCAAATATGCGATTGTGCCAGCAACGACTATGTTGAGAACTTGACACATCTGAGAAGGATATTTTTTTAAGATAGTATAATTAGAAAGACAAAAAAGTAAGAGGCAACTTACCATCGAAACAAGTCGAACCATCAGGAGTTGCGGCCACTTATCAGGAAAGACCAAAATGTCGAATATGAAAGCTGATGGAATAAGAATAATACAAAACAGGTAACCAACATTAAGCCTTGAAATGAAGAGATTTAGCAGATAATCATGATAAGAAGCCGCAAATTCCTCAGGTATAGGAGAGCTAAGAGTATGAGTTATTCTATTTTTAAAAGACATTCTCTTCGCTAACGAACCGATATCACTACATAAAGATTAGTATCTTTATCGTCAGAAAATAATTCAAAATCGTAACCGTCAGGGATTAGATTTTTCATGTCTTCTTCATTTCTGTGTATTATTTCCCAACCTCCACCATAATTCATGAAATGTCGGGCAATGTTATTTTCATGGACATTTGTGACTATGATTTTGCCACCAGGCTTTGTGTGACTTATGAGATATCTTATTAGTTTCTGACAGATTTTTTTTCCGAAATAGTCAAATAAACCAGCACAATAAGTAATTGAATGTTTATCCGAAACTGGATCGTTTTCAGTTCGTCGGATTATGTTCATTATATCAATATTTATGAGATTTATGATGAAGTTATCTTTAGGTAAATACTGCATTCTGTCAGAAAAATCTGCAAGCGCATATGAATCCATGTCAAGTAAAGTGGCATGTACATTTTTATTGAAGTCGTTGCTGGATACAAAACGCAATACTTCTTCTGCAGGTCCAGACCCCAAAGACATAAATGAAAACTCATCATTTAAAGTATTATAGGTTGTGTTTAATTCATTAAATAAAAACCGAATACGGTCTTGATGTGCTGTAACAGCTTCAAGGCTGCAGATAAACTTATTTAAAAGTTTGCCAAAGAGTGTGTCACCACAATAAGGATTTTGAAAAAACTGTTTTATGGTTTCAAAGTCTCCAGCATAGCCTAAATCTTTATCAATAATTGAGGCAATTAAAGGAGAACATCTCAAGTAAGGACCAATGTTCTCTTTGAAATACTGCTTGTATGCAATACTATCTAACTTCGAAAGTGAATCACCAAATGAATTTAACCTTGTAACAAAACTGCGTAAATCTTCAAATATCTCATCTTCTATGCCCTGAATGAAATATTCTTCTTCGTTTCGAAACCGATAATTTTTTTTATTTTCTTCCTGATCTAACACGCGCTTTAAGCGTTGAAAGTACAGCCTCCAGTCAGCAACTAATGCCTTATAACTGTCAGATACATTGTCATAAGAATGAAGAGAATTAATTGCTGAAGAAATAATTTTTTTATTTTGGAAAGCTGTTGTTACAGTTTTTATCCTTGCTATATCGATAAGTTGATCGTTTAAGCGTATTATAATTTCTGTTCCGTCTTCTCTTTTACGAACAACCTGAGCTTTTGAATAAACTAGCTCATCACTACCGGCGTATATTGACATAAACACATCATCGCCAATCTTCATATCAATCGGATAAGAGTTTTCAAAACCAATACGTGCAGTAGTAGCTGTAAAATCTTTTACATATCCAGTGTAACGCCAGCCGTTTTTATCATCAGGTAAGTTCAGAAAAGCATTTAATATAAATTCCGGAACATGCCTAGGCACTCGGACTTTACCTGTGATAGTTCTATCCAAGACCTTTTTGGTATAGTGAACACCAAATCTGTTAGTTTCAAAATCAAATTCTGTTGCGTGAACAATCTTGCCAGATGCAAGGATAATCTCGACACCTTCAGAATTATGGATGCTTATTTCATCCAACATAACTCCACGTCTGAACAAAGGTGAATCCTTACTGCATAAAAAAGAAAAACCATAAGCTGATAATTCATAAACCTTAAAAGATTTCGATTCACCATCAAAACAACACGAGATACTGTGATGCTCCTTTCTGCGGGCATGTCGAATATCTTCAACTTTTTCTGACATATAATACATATAAAAAAACTCCGTTTTCCAGCTGGTTACCCAGTATGTTTATATAACTATAATGGTTTAGAGTGAATTATTGGAGACGAGGCTATATAACGGATACAGCACATAGAGGTATTTTCAATGAAAATACTGAGATCTGTATAGATCAACGTCCAGGCATTCACAATTTGCTCACTTAACATAATAGTCGCAACGAACCTAACACGTAAAAGCATTATACCCTTATAATGCCGACATTTTAAGGGGATTTGAACTACTGATGCTCACTTAGCATTATTGTATTATAACGTCAAGCCTAAAAAACAGGAAAAATGCGAGAAAAAACAAGTATTTTCCAATATTATTTCAGAAAACATCAAATTTCTTTAATTATGCTAAACCTTTCAATGCTTCATCACAATGACATGTATATTATTGTGATTAGGTATTTTATTAAATTTAAAAGCGCAAATTAACCAGATTAATTTCCCAATTATTTGTATCTACAAAGTTCTCGAAAAGTAAAAAGCCCATGGAACCAGTCAATAACAGGCATGAATAAAAATATCACACCAACTATTCCCCACCAGCTATTAAAATACAAACCAGAAACTATGATCATTACCCCTAAAAGCTCTTTTATACCTATCTTTCCATACTTCATGACAAACCAACCTTTTTTATAATTGTTTAACACTTTATGTTACCACTATTAACAAATAGTTTTTATAAATGGCTAACTTTACAAACAACTAAAGAAGTTGAATATTTCAAGTAAAAATTCTTTGTACCACAATGTGGCATGCATTTGTCAACTGAAAAATTAAATAAATGTAAATAAAATTAGACAGGTATATTACATATGGGGGAGATTTAGGAATATACTAATTGCCTTTGCAGATAAACCGTAGATCAGTTCCAGGAAACTTAATCAATTAATACAATAGCTTACAAAATAAAAGCTATTAAAACAGAAAGTTGATGAGAAAAAAATGGAATACTAATTTTTAGAGTCTTTTTTGGGCAGATATAATTGGCATTTCATTCCGGAAGATGAATTCACCATATCCCCAGGAACCTGGGCAGACCTGAACTGCATTGTTCTGCAGCCGTAAGGAGTTAACTTTTCATGGGTTATAAAAAAATGAATGCATTTACAACAGGGATTCCTGTCCTTTTCATATTTTTTCGAGCGCATCTCAATGGAATTATATGCAATAGAAAATTAAAGTAAAATAAATGTAACGAAATAATTAAAATATAAATACCTATTTCGGATTTTACATTGAGTGTTGGTTTTCATCGGGCAGACTGACATCCACACATCACATCGTAATTCTCACACTCATGTCGATTTATAAATGGGCACGGCTCTTTACTGAACCACTGTTGCTTAGGACACCAGTAACGGTTTTTATATGGTTCATTGCAACCGTTTTTTGTAAGCCTCTGTCTCTTTTTCTTACCAAATTCAACAGTATCTCCCTGTACAGAAAATTTCCATACTGACATTTCTGGTCCTCCGCTTTTAGTTTGCAACCTTCCTTGTCATGTATTTATTTTCTTTATCATTAATTATATTATCGTCAATCTTTACCTTTCACTGAAGCATTAAGTTTGATTTTCCTTATAATACCTAGTTTAATTGTCAGTATTAATCCAAAACAAAAGCACTTTTTATGCCAATTAGGCATAAAAAAACGCTTACCAGTCAAAACTGATAAGCGTATATACGTTCTATATAATATTAAAGATATGACTTATATTTTATTACTCCGTACAACTAGGAAATCTCATTACAATAATTCCAGGGTCTGGTATCCAAGTGGAAACATGGCAATCTGAACAATTTTTCTCAGCTGCAATCTCCGCAGCGTGGTGCTTTAGACCGTTTGCTACTCCAATTGAAGCGGAATGATGACACTTAACACAATCTTTGGTTTCATCAGGAATTATAATAGGCTCGGGATCCTCGAAATAAATGTTATGACAATCTTTACATTTCCAATTTTTTACTTGAGTATGGTGTCGATAAAAGGCATCACTCTCAGCGTGGCAACAGAGGCAATCTTCCATGGAGATAGTTATGGCAGAAGCTTCATTACTCATGACACTACAATCAACAAGTGCAACTATAAAAATGAACACTGCTGAGACTACCAAACTGTAGATAATATGTAAAATCCTGCCTGAAAAATTAATTAAATCTTTCTTGTTCATCCTTTCCCTCAGGGTTATCATATCATCATTGCTGGCATATAAGGTTCAAATATAAGTTCAAACTCAACTTTTATTTTACTTGTCTAAACATTATGCGGCAAGTATTTAAAAACAAATTAAAAAAACGGCCTGATCAAACAATAATGATCAGGCCGTAAAATTCTGGCAGTTTTATATCCAATTATTTTAGATTTGATTGAAAATTACCTCTGCCATGAAACCCTAATACGTTTTTCGTCGTCCGCATATCTAAAGGAAAAATCACCTTTGTAGGATTGCGAAAGAGCCTCACCTATACGTCTGGCGATGTGTACACCTGTAGTTGTTACAAGAGTGTCATTCTTTCTATCAGTTATATCCATAATTCTTTCCAGCGGCCGCTCTGTTTTTTCCTGTTTTTCAACATTGTTAATTAGATTGATAATCTGAGCCCTGTGCTCTTCAAAGAAGTCTCCTTTTATCTCGATGAACCCAGCAGGGTATTTATCAGCTTTCCTGCGGCATGCAGGGCAGGTTACTTCATATGTTTCTGCAGGCGGCTCTTTCCATGTCCAACGCGAATTAACTAGCAGTGCACCGCATTTATTACAAAGTGCCGGCTCCTGGATCTTTTCCCGCTCACGATATACGTCGTGTCTTTTTTGCTTAATTAATTTGTCTTTTCTGCTAAATCTTCCTTTGACCATTACACATCCTCCACTTATTGTGAATAGATTGAATTTCAGTGTATTCGGTCCATATATTCCATGTTATTATAGAATGCTAATTTTCTTGCTGGTTATTCCACCTTAATATCAATTATTTTTTTCTTTGATTCCTCTGTTTTTGGCATAGAAATTATTAATACACCTTTTTTGAAATTTGCCTTTACTTTATTTGTCTTTACATGGGCAGGAAGTTTTATGGAACGCTGAAAAGATCCGCAATATCTTTCAATATAATGATGATGCTCGCCTTTTTCTTCATCCTCTTCCTTTTTTTCTCCTTTGATTGTAAGGATATCATCAGAAAGATTTACATTTAGGTCATCTGTCGATAAGCCGGGAAGTTCAGCCTTTACAATAACTTTATCTTTTGTTTCGGAGATATCCACCGAAGGGAACCATTCCTCAGTAGTTGAACCGAAGAATGGTGTTTCATCAAAAAACCGGTTCCAGAGACTGTCCATGTCCCTGCGGAGTGAACTAATTTCTCGCATTGGCCTTTTTTTCGGTATCAAATCCATAACCACACCTCCTATCTTTTAATTTTGCGACCTTCATGTGAATCAAAATGTTCTTCACATAATATAGTTAATCAGCAGATTGAAAGTACTAAGGAGAAATACATCAATTATGGTAATAGAATTAACAGGCTTTATATTTCAACTTCAGGATTGCAAACAATCTTCCCTCCAGCAACAGCTTCCCTGGTCGCAGTAGTCTGTTGCAGTTTGGAAACATGGAACATTACCTTCAGCAACCTGTATAGTTCGAACCAAATCCGCTTTTTTCAACTTGCCGGATTTGACGTCAAGGTTTTTTGCTATCTCTTTAATTTCTTTCATGTTCATAACTAACTCCTTTTCATTATTGTATTTGTGAGTGTCTTATTAAATCTGGAGATAATCTAAAATAAGATAATTGACTGAAGAAACTACATCCGTCTTTAAAAACACAAAAGCCACCATCGAATCAACACAGATACGCGGCGACTTTTATCTAGCTTGTAAGTTGTTATTATTTTTCATTTATGTCCTCAGAATAATTCTGAAGATTAGTACTAGTAGCTAATATCTTATAATTAAACAAATAGGGAAGAATAAGTAATAAGTCAAGTATAGTGTGAGTGCAATAAAATCACATTTGCCGGTCCCTTATAAAGTAATTAACATCATTATACAATTAAATTCCAAATTGAAAATGCTTTTAACCTTTAGCTGTTGTAAAATAATTTAGTCTCATTTGAAACACCGTTTGAGAAGCTGAAAGTAAAAGCTCAACAGAATTTCGCCTTATAATTGAGTATATAAATTATATCATTCATTTTAAGTGTATTACAAAAACATACTTCTTTTGTGTGTTATTCCATAAATATGAATGGATAATTCATCTACAACATGAAGAACTAAGGAATATTTTTTGCAAATATGATTTAAATGTCTATATTTTTAACCGTTTTCTGTTAATTAAATAAAATAAATACAATGGCCGACATGTTGTATATTACATTAATTTTGGGAGGTATCGCGTGGTAACAGCACTTAATAATCCAATAAAAATTAAACCACATGAAATCAAGACTATAGATGTATTGAAAAGAGCTATTATTGCATCATTTGCCTTGTATAGCCTGTGGTTATCATCATCATTGCTTATTTGGATTTTTCTAAAATAAGTTAAGTTTTCTTTTATTTTAAAAACTACTCACCTGACAAAACTTGTCAGATGGGCCCTGTGTTTTGACAATAATTGTCACTATGAGCAATAACCCACTTATCCTCATAACTGTTTATAAACAAGCAGTCAGGGAACTTCTTTTACAAGTGACCTTACTAAAGGATAGGTTTGTATGTTTTCCGAAATCCTAGCAATTCTGACCCAGTTCGGAGCAGGTCCTGGAGATCCGGAAAATCTTTCGGTAAGATTTCTGTTAGCAGCCTTTTTCTGGTTGTCGTTATTATATATTTCCTTTTCCCAATGGCGAAATCTCTCTGAAGAAAGAGACCGCTTTATCATGATTGGAGCTCTTATCGGACTTCTACGAGAGCTGACTATGTTTTTTGGGGAATATAGCAGCTTACGCGGACTCATACCTCATGAACTAACCTACCAATACTATCCACCGTTGGAACACACTCTCACAATGCTTTCCAGCGTCTTTATAGCATATGCCTTCATCCGTTACTTTTTACGAAACACCTTCATATCTAAATCTTACTTGGTCGTTGGTATACTCTCAACTTTCCTTCTTTACCTCATAACATTCAATACCTGGATATCGTTTCTTCAACAACACCCTGATACATCGTTTGGAGCTTTCTGGGGCGACATTGTGTTTCGTGTAAATGCATCGATCCTGATGTCCGCAGCCCTTGCTATTCTTATATACAGTAAAATCAAGAGTAATCGTATCCCCTTGTTTTTGCTATTAGGTATCCTGTTTCTTTTCCTTGATGAGTTTCTGATGATATTCAATCTGGCTACCAAAGAAATTCATTTGGCTATATACGCTCCGATCAGGCATAATCTCCATATTTGGGCCATTCCTCTGTTTATTGCTGTTTATTGGCAGGACATTCTGGTGCGTGAAAAAAGTGAAAAAGATAAAAACAAAGCAATAATTTCATCAATAGGAGATGGAGTAAGTATTATTGATAAAGACTACATAGTTGTTTATCAGAACTTGTATCATCAACAACTACTAGGTAGCCACGTTGGCGAATTGTGCTTCAAAGCTTTTGAAGGGAATAAAACCATTTGTACTAACTGCCCAATGGAAAAATTGTTTCATGATGGAAGGATAAACAGGAGCGAAAGAACAAATATACTAAATGGCTTAAACCTCGGTCTTACAGTGTCACCTTTAAGAGACATTGAGGGTAACATTATAGCCGGAATCCAGGTTGTCCGAGACCTTACAGAACAGAAAAGAACAGAAGAAAAAATTAAGCAATCCCAGAAAATGGAAGCAGTCGGCCAATTAGCCGGGGGAATTGCGCATGATTTTAATAACATTCTCACTGGTATATTGGGTTATGCGGAATTCTCTAAAAAAAATGTCTCAAAAGACAGTGACTTATATAACAACCTCTGTGAAATCTCTAAAGCTGGCAACCGGGCAGCAGACCTCGTCAGTCAAATACTAGCCTTCAGCAGGCAACAAGACCTGAAAAAAGAACCTATTCATTTACAAAAGCTGATAAGGGAAACACTACAACTCATAAAGAGAACATTGCCTACTACAATAAATGTTCAGGAAGATATCAGTAATAAATGCAAACCAATATTTGCAGATACAACCCAAATTCACCAGGTAATGATGAATCTTTGCACAAACGCCTACCATGCAATGTTTCAAAATGGCGGTGTCTTAACCATAAGTCTATATGAAGTATATATAAGCAGGGAATTGTCTGCTGAATTAGAACTTGAAACTGGAAAATATGCTAGAATCCGCGTAAGTGATACCGGTCACGGCATGGACAATGTGACGGCCAAACACATTTTTGAACCTTTCTATACCACCAAAGATAAGGGAGTGGGGACTGGCATGGGATTGGCAACAACTCATGGAATAGTAAAAAGTCATAATGGAGCCATTACTGTTCAAAGTAAACCAGGACATGGAACCTATTTCGATGTGTTTTTCCCAGTATTTGTTCTGGAAGTTGATAAAACAGATGAATACGAAGAAATCGAACCGCCTCCAATTTCCTCTGGAAACATTATGTTTGTTGACGATGAAAACATGATTGTGCAACTGGGAGAAAATGCCTTGAAGAGTATCGGTTATGAAGTAAAGGCTTTTACAAACAGCAAAGACGCACTGGAAGAGTTCAAGTTATCACCAGACTGGTTCGATGCAGTAGTTACGGACCAGACAATGCCAAACCTGACAGGTCTGGAATTAACAAAGCAACTGCATCAAATACGCCCTGACCTTCCAGTAATTCTGTGTACTGGATTTAGTGAAACAGTAAATGAAAAAATCGCCAAGGAAAATGGTATTTCACAATTTTTGATGAAACCACTTACAATATATGATCTATCAGCTTCAATAAACAAAGCTATAGGAAGATAACATCCTACTATCTTGTCTAATTATATCCTTATCACCAAGCAGATCTTTTCAGTACCGTCCTCCATTTGATTGAAAATTTATCAATATTGCTATATAATAATTAAGTTATTCTTGTGTTTTAAAGATGAATTAATAATCTCAAAAAATGTTCAGAACTTCACCTTTAAAGTGATTATTCCGATTTACTTTGAAAAAAAAGCGCTTTTATTATAAGAAATATGACATTATGTAGTTAGGATATTAATTTTTTTATGAGGGAAAAATGGAAAGCGAAGAGTTTTTAAGAGCTAGAAAAAAACTTGGCAAAACTCAAAAGCAAATTGCTCAGCTGCTAGGGACATCTGTTAAGGCAGTTAGAAGTTACGAGCAGGGATGGCGCCGCGTTTCGACACATGTAGAAAGACAGATGTTTTTTCTTTTATCACGTAAAATTCAAGACCAGGATTCTATTAAATCGTGCTGGGACGTAAAAAGCTGCCCTGTAGAACGCAAAAAAAAATGCCCTGCCTGGGAATTTCAAGCCGGTAAACTCTGCTGGTTTATTAACGGAACTATTTGTGAATGTAAAGCACGGGAAAATTGGAAAGAAAAAATGCAAATCTGCCGCTCCTGTGAAGTTCTGTCTGACCTTCTTTAGTAAACGCAGCAGTTATAGATTAGTATCAGTCCGGTCCATATGAATATTATACAGGCATAAAATACACCCTGCTGATTCTGTTCAAATGATAAAACCTAACTCAGTAAGCGGTTATGAACACTATTCAAGAGTTGTTTCATCTCTGCACTAAAAATGAAAAAAAGCCCTATTCCTGCATCAAATATCTGAAAAATCGTTACGACTGCAAATCATTTATTCTGGATATTTATCGTATCCAGGGCAGTATGGGCGCCCACCCCGCATCACACGCAGCTGCACAAATTCCTATTGAAAATCTCCATCTTCATAATGATTGGCTGGCGGATATTTATAGCAAAAGAGGTTTATTTGATATCTTACTGCGTTTTTATTGCCAAGCCATTGAGACAAATGTGACCCAAAACCGAGGCCAGGATGGTAGTGGTTCCATTTTAAGCATTAAGCCGGGACAACAAATACTCGAACGAAATACTATTTCGTTGATTAAAGATTTTCTGGAAGTCCGTTTTACCATCAGTTTTGCCGGTAAGAAATCTCTTTTCCTTGGCAACGAAACAAAGGATCTGGTTTCAGACCTTGAACATGCCGTAAATAGCTTTATATCAAAAGTTAACAGTGAAAAAGAAGAAATTCAGTCATATGTTGAAATCTCAAAAAACCACAACGCAATCCAGCAGGAACTTAAGAAAAATAACTGGACGACTTTTATAGGGAACGATTCCAAACTAGCTAGGGTTTCGGGCACAGACGACCGGCCATTGTCAACTGAGAAAGGCGCAATTTCTTTTCATTCTCCCGCTTCACTGCAACGGAAAATTCACCTGCCAGACGGATCATCAGTCACCGGCATGATAATTCCGGAGGGAATAACTCTTATAACCGGTGGCGGCTTTCATGGTAAAAGCACATTACTGCAGGCAATTACTAAAGGAATTTACCCGCATATTCCCGGCGATGGGCGCGAGTTTGTTGTCACGCGCAATGATGCCCTTCCTATCAGGGCGGAAGAAGGGCGATCTGTTCGTAGTATCGATATATCCCCTTTTATCAGCAACCTGCCAACCGGTATTGACACACGATTTTTTTCAACCGATCGTGCCAGTGGTTCGACATCCCAGGCCGCTGCAATTCGCGAGTCCATTGATGCTGGTAGTCAACTCCTCCTTTTTGACGAAGACCGTACTGCAGTTAATTTCATGATTATTGATAAACGCATGCGGGAACTTGTAGGTAAGGAAAATGAGCCTATTAATCCCCTCGTAAATACCATACGTCCAATATATAAAAAACAGGGCGTTTCATTCATATTAGTTGTTGGCGGCATTGGTGAGTTTCTTGATAGGGCTGATTGTGTAATCAGTATGAAGAGCTACATGCCAAATGATGTAACAAAGGAGGCGAAAATACTTTGCCAAAATGAAGTTATTGATGATGAGGGCGTGAGTGAATGGCTTAGCTCTCCACCACGTTATCTGGCCGTGTCAAATTTAAATCCGGTTTACATCAACAAACGATTGGCCAAGACTATACCAACCCGAATTAAACCTGACCGTTTATCTCCATGGCGCCTTGAATATGGTGAGGATATCCTTGATTTACACCACATGGAACAACTGGTTGATTCTGGACAAACAATGACCATCGGATTGGTCTTTTATGCGATGAGAAAGCATTTAGAAAAAGCAAAGCAGCACATTGGCGTCAACGAGCTTGTTAATTTAGTCTTTGAAGACATAGAAAAAGAAGGGCTGGATATTCTTCCAACACTTAACAAAGTGCGAAACGGTTTTTCTGTATCCATAAGGCCCCTTGATGTTCTATCGGCAATCAACCGCCTTCGTAGCCTAAAAATTTTAAACGAAATATGATAAGCTAACTCAATAAGGAAATTACATGCCTGACCTTAAAAAAACTCTTGGCTACCGCTATCTGCAGGACACAAAATATGATCGTCATGATATTTCCAGCTATCAGATGCCTGTTATTAATCATACCAGTTCATTTAAAGAGTACCCGGATGCAGAAAAAGTACCGCTGCAAAGATCTGGAGACCATGCCGGCGACGATCTGTGGAAGGTGTTACAGGAAAGACGCTCTGTGCGCAATTATACTGCTGAAAATTTCAGCCGGACTGAGTTGTCACTGCTTTTATGGGCTTCACAAGGTCTTACAGCACAAGCAGGTAAATACTTTTTAAGAACGGCGCCTTCAGCCGGAGGGCTTTATCCCATAGAAACATATGTGGCTGTTCAGCATGTGGAAGATGTAGCACCTGGACTTTATCATTTTGATGTCCGCGGTTTTCAACTAGAGAGGCTTACATCTGAAGCCCCGGGAGAATTTATAGCACATGCTGCGCTCGATCAGATTTTTATCTCGGAAGGTTCGGCAACCTTTATCTGGTCGGCTATCATGAGAAGGAATATGTGCAAGTATGGTCACAGAGCTATGCGATATATCTGTATGGATGCAGGCCACATCTGCCAGAACCTGCTGCTTGCTGCGGAAGCGTTAAACCTCAAAGCCTGCCCCATCGCGGCTTTCTATGATGATGAACTGAATTATCTCCTGGAATTGGACGGCGAAGAGGAGTCCGTGTTGTATCTGGCAGCGGTGGGGAAGTGAGTAAGTGATATTGAAAAATGAATATTGAAGATTGCTACTACGTAAACAGACTCGTAGTCATCAGCTTGGCCACGAGGTTTAGAAATGATATAGGATAAATACCTGTCAGCGGAGCTTCTTTCAAGCAAGGCGGACAACATTGAATAATTTTGAAAAAATTGGGCAAGTGTCAGGTGTCAGAATGGGGCACCGGGCAACCATTCTTCATTATTCATTCTTTTTATTCCCTAAGCCTTGCGCCTTACGCCTTAAGCCTTTAATTTCTTCAATCTTCAATGTCATTATCCAACAATTACCCTGTTGCATATTTCATTTTCATCATCGGGTCGCGGCGGAAAATGTTCGGCGAGCACTTCTCCCAGGCTGGCTATTTCTCTGCATAGAATTTCAGCAGCCCTGCCCTGCTTGATACCATTTGCCATGTCGACTGCATACACTTGCAGTTCATGGGGAGAAATTTTGCTATTTATACCTTCATCCGCGAGTATCCACACCTTGTGCTCAAATAGAGATATGAAGAAAAAAACACCGGTTGCATCCCTGGTCTTATAAAGCCCTTTTTCATAAAAAGATTGAACAGCCTGCTCACGAACCAGTTCTTCCAATCTGTTTTTTGAAATGAAAATACGTTTCAGGGCCGGGAAATGATCTGTTGCCCAGCCTATTGATATAGAAAGTACGGCAAAAAATATGGCGAAAGCCGTAAGCGAATCACCATAAAAGAGATCGGTTAGAACCAATGAAGCAATTCCGCCAAGAATAACACCTGAAAGAATGTTGCCTTCCGGATAGGAATCGCTCTCATCAACAACCATTACAGCAATCTCACCGGCGGTATTTCCCTCTACCTTTTTGATTGCCGCGGATATTTCTGTATTCTCATTATCAGTAAAAAAGTTCTCCGCTTTCATAGATCACCAACCTCCCGAAGCACCGCCGCCACCGAAACCGCCGCCGCCAAACCCGCCAAAGCCACCGCCGCTTCGGCCGGAACTGCCGAAACCACCGCCGCCCATATAATAACCTCCACCACGGTGATGCGTCATTCCACTCAATAGAAGTGGCAGCAAAAAACCAACCAGGGCACCAAAAGGAACCAACAATAAAAGTATGATGAAACCGATCTTCCCCGGCAGCCCCATAAAAAATATGAGCGGTGCTAATACAGCCCCGGCAACAACACCAAGTACTTTTGAATTACTTCCCAGAAAAGCAACAAGCGCCATACCGAAAAAAAGGTATTTAAATAGAAGCGGAGGATCCCCATCTCTTGTCCCTCTGCGAGAACGAACATCAGGTTTGTATTCTCCCCTGGTCGTCTGGATAATAGCAACAGTGCCTGCCTCAAACCCTTCATCAAATCGTCCTGCCTTGAAACGAGGCGTTACTACCGAATCGATAATTCGTCCGGCAGCAAGATCTGTCAGCACATGTTCCAGCCCCCTGCCTACCTCAATTCGTAATTTGTGATCATTCTTTACCGCCAGAAACAGGACACCGTTATCCTTTCCTTTCTGACCGATCTTCCATTGATCAACAACCCTGATGCTGAAATCCTCAAGCGGATCTCCCTCGAGCGAATCAATGGTCAGGATGGCAACTTGGGTTGAATCGGAGAGGTCAAAAGACTGCAGGGCCCTTTCAAGTTTTGCCCTGACTTCAGTTGACATCATGGAGGCATAATCGTTTACATATCCTCTATACTTCGGGACTTCAACGCCAAAGGCGGATGATTCATTGCTAAAGAAAAATACAATGGTACACACAAGGCAGAGTGTTAGAAATAAAGCCCTGCTTTTGGATCCCGTAGAGCTGCCATGTTGATGTACAGATATTTTCGCCAACTTAGATCGCCTTTATTTAAAACTTTACAGTCGGTGCTTTTTCAGAACCGGCTTCCGCCTTAAAAGGCTCTCTTCTTGGAAGCTTCAGCAGAAAATTGTTTGTAAGGTTATTCGGAAATGTTCTGATTGAAGAATTAAATATACGAACGGCATCATTAAAACGGACGCGCGCCACATTAATCCTGTTTTCAGTACCTTCCAGCTGGTGCTGCAGGTCAAGAAAATTCTGGTTTGCTTTCAGGTCCGGATATCTCTCAACCACAACCATCAGTCGGGATAAGGCCGAGCTCAAACCACCCTGGGCTGCCTGAAACTGTTCCATTGCCTGCGGATTATTAATCACGTCAGCACCTATCTGAACCTTGCCAACCTTGGCACGTGCTTCAGTTACTGCGGTCAGTGTCTCTTGTTCATGAGCAGCATACCCTTTTACAACCTCAACCAGGTTCGGGATAAGGTCCGCCCGTCTTTGATACGAAGCTTCAACATCACCCCATGCAGCAATAACAGACTCATCATTCTGCTGAATAGTATTATAACCGCAACCATTCAAACCGGTTAGCAGCATAACAGCGCCTATAAACAGGAAAAGTCTTCTCATGATATAATCTCCTTTTATTATTTAATATTTTTTATGTATTTATTGAACAATGTTCTAACTATAGATATCAACTGTATAATGTCAACGGTATTCAATGTTAATTATTTCACATTTTATTGTCTTACTATCACTTCATTATTAATTAAGAGATATAGGAGTACATCATTTTGATATAACTTCGGGGGAAGCCCAATGAAATTCGGAAAAATACACCTTGTTGATGATGATATCACCACGCTCCATGTCGACGCTATTGTGAATGCCGCCAACAACTCACTTCTTGGAGGTGGTGGTGTGGACGGAGCAATCCACCGCGCGGCAGGTTCTGATCTGCTTGAAGAATGCCGAACCCTTAACGGCTGTGAAACGGGCAACGCGAAAATCACCGGTGGATACAATCTTCCAGCGAAACATGTCATTCATACAGTTGGCCCTATCTGGAAGGGAGGAAAACAGAACGAACCGAAACTTCTCGCAAGCTGCTATTTACGCTGCTTCGCACTTGCAGATAAATACGGCTTAACAACTATTGCATTCCCAGCTATAAGCACCGGAGTATATGGGTATCCAAAGAAAGCCGCAGCACAGATTGCGATCAATGAAACGATTGGCGCCCTAAAGAAAAACAGCAAACTGGAAAAGGTCTATTGTGTTTGCTTTAACCAGGAAACACGAGAGGCTTATGAGATAGCGCTATCTCAACTGTAGATAAAAATTTTAAGTTTTGAATTTTGAATTTTTAATTATCTGTTTTTTATTTTTTATTTTTCAATTTTCACTTTTCATTCTTCATTATTCAATATTACTTCTTCATTCCTGCGCTCTACGCCTTATGCCTTATGCCCTTTCTTTGTTAATTTTCATTATTCAATATTCAATCTTCATTTTTTAACCCAGAAGTTTCACTCCTCACGCCTCACTTTCTTTGCCGATTCATACCATTATTCACTTTTCATTTTTCCTTATTCATTCCACATGCCCTACGCCTTATGCCTAAAGCCATTTCTTTTTCAATCTTCAATTTTCATTCTTCAATTTTAATTCACTCCCCCCTCCCAGAAAAAGCGAGAGCACTTTCCATCGATTCATCGAGCTTGAGTAGATGGCGCCGCATCACAAAATGTTTTTTCTCAAGCCTGCGCTGGGCAAAACCTACAAAAAGTCTGCAAAGAAATGTGTAGGTCTTTGTATTCCTTCCGGCCAGATAGCTGTATATCGAACCAATTAAAGATGAAGCATAGGAGTTCAGAATACCGTCGTCAATTGACACATAACCTTCGAAAGATCCAGGATCACCCTGCCTGCCACAGCGGCCAAAAAGCTGACGATCAATCCTCCTGGCACTGTGCAGCTCGGTAGCGATCACGTGCAGCCCACCAATTTCCTTAACTCCTTGACCGAGTTTAATATCTGTTCCCCTGCCCGCCATATTTGTGGCAACAGTTATCTGCCCCTTTTCTCCGGCCAGAGATATTATTTCCGCCTCTTCTTTATCCTGTCTGGCATTAAGTACCCGATGCCACATCCCTGCAGCATTAAGTAGGCTGCTGATTTTCTCAGAAACATCCACCGTTGGAGTACCTATGAGAACAGGCCTGCCGCTCTCATGAATGTCACGTACTTTTTTCAGGATTTCATTCATTTTTTCCTTTTCATGGGCAAATACCTGAGTATCGCTTCCTTTGCGAACCAAAGGCTTGTGAGGAGCAACCCGGACCACATGAAGTTTATATACGGACCATAACTCCCGGGATATTTCTTTCGCGGTCCCTGTCATACCTGACAGGAGGTGGTAGCGTCTGAAAAAACGCTGATAGCTTATTCTGGCAAGGGTTTCCCGCCGAGAAGTAATTTCACATCCCTCTTTGCTTTCTATCAATTGGTGTAACCCTTTTTCCCAGGATCTGTCTTCCATAATCCGGCCTGTATACTCATCAACAATCTGGACCTTTCCGTCCAATACAAGATAATCTTTATCTTTGCGGAACAGATGAAGGGCTGACAATGCCTGAACAACAAGATACTCGCGCCGTTGTTTACCGGTCCATATTCCGCCAATTTCTTTGGCCAAATTTTCCAGACGTTGACAGCCTTTATCGGTCAGGTCGAGGGTTCTTTCAGTGTCCTTTAAAATAAAGTCCCTGCCCTGTTCTAGTTGCCGAGCAAATTCCAATGCCTGCTGATAGGTCTGGTTTTCAAAATCGGTGTTTCCTTGGCCCGAAATAATGAGAGGTGTCCTCGCTTCATCAACAAGAACGCTGTCGGCCTCATCCACTATGCCAAAATACAAACCACGCTGGCTGAGGTTACCAAGCTTATTTTTTGATTGAAATAAAGGCTGCAAAGAGTAGGAAACATGACCGAGACCTTTCGGCATAGCCAGATGGTCTCTGAGGTAATCGAATACTATTTCCTTGTTGGTACAATACACAACATCACAGGCATATGCCCTTTTACGTTGAATTGGGTCCATTCCTTGTTTAATAATACCAACAGAGAGTCCCATTGCCTCATATAATGGCTTCATCCAGGATGCATCTCGACCTGCCAGATAATCATTTACGGTAATTATATGAACAGGCATGCCAGCCAGTGCGGCTGCGCATGCGGGAAGAGTAGCAGTAAGCGTTTTCCCTTCACCGGTTTCCATCTCGGCCACCATGCCGTTAAATAGAACCCATCCACCTACAAGCTGAACATCGTGGTGCCTCATACCAAGCTTACGACCTGCCTGTTCACGAACTAATGCAAATACCTGAGCTACCCTTTCAATTGTTACACCTTTGCTTCGCATTTCCGCCTTAAGACGAGAGGTCTCATCAATAAACGCTTCCTCATCAAGTTTGCAGAACTTTTCACTATGGAAAGCTGTTTTGCTTATTATTTTATCAAAGCTCGTGGGGCGGGCAGCTATCTTCTTAAACAGATAACCGGGGTAATCATGCAGAAAAACCTCAAAGCGGTTTTTATCTTCAGCTTTGCGCTCGGGACAGAATCCGGGATAATGTTTATATATTGCCTGCGAACTATACATTAAACCTCTTTAAAAACAATTGTCGTACAGAACGGTACCACCTGAAGGCAACAGGCTCATAACCAAGGTGGAAACGTACGTATACCCGGCTGCCTATCAGCTTTTGTTCAAGTGGTTCATCTAATGACAAATCAAACTGGAACGTTTTCTCGAACGTCTTGATCTCGTTTTTGTCGGTCGGGTCAATGGCAATTTCACCTCCGCCGGCCATACCGAGTACAGCACTCGGTAAACGGTCTAAAGCTCCGGGTACTTCACGGATAATTTGCCCCGAATATATTCTTTTTAATTTATCCGCAACCCGCAACTCAACGCCCCTGGTTCGTTTACGGATCAGGTCAACGCTTCGTTGCGGCACAACAATCCGAATAGTCGTCCCCCCATCTTCAATAACATATCCTACCAGATCACCCTGGTGCAGAAAACGGCCCTCAAGGTCAACAGCTTTGGGAAGTACAAATTCACCTTCACCTGGGCTGACAATTTTCATTTCACGCTGCAGCCCTTCCGCTCTGGATAATTTCTTACGAATACTTTCGATCTGTTCCTTAATAATTTTTGCCTGCACCATATCTTCAACAAACGCAGTCTTATAACGATTCTCAAATTCCCTGAGCTGCGAAGAAAACATGGCAATGTCTGCCGCAAGTAGCGGATCTTCACATTCTATAAGTACATCTCCTTTTTTGACATGAGATCCCGGCGGGGATGATATGCCGCGAATAATCCCGTTGGTGCCGGAGCGAACCATTGACTCCTCCGGAACCCAGACAACACCTTCTGTGCGCGATAAATGTGGCAGAGGAATGAGAAAAAGCAAAACCAATAAAGAAGACAGAACAGATACCGTAACCAGGAGAGCCCTACCCCTGTTATCCTCATAGAGAGGAGCATTAAAAAGATTATGAATTTTTTTAGATAATGGCGTAACAATCATGCTGAATACCCCCCAGATTCCTAACAGCACCCCAATGAAAAAGAATTTTCCAGCTACAAAAAGTATAATTGCTGCATAAACAAATATTCTATAAATAAAAGATGCTACAGCGTAAAATACAAACCAGAAACGCTCTCCGGGAGCACTATAAGGTGCTTGAATTTTCTTTATACCATAGGCATACCTGTTGACAAGGTATCCAAGATATCCGAGACTGCGCTGCGCCAGATTAGGTATATCCAACAGGTCGGAAAGAATGTAATAACCGTCATACCTCAGTAACGGATTGCCATTAAACAGCACTGTCGACACCCCTCCTATCAGCATAACATTAAAAGCCACAGATCGAACGAGCCCCGGTTCCAGTGAAACCCAAAGAAAAAGTGCCAGAGATGCCATAAACAACTCAATGGCAATACCGGCAGCATCAACTACTATTCTCCTGCTGCGCTGCCCGAATACAGCGGCAGACGAAGCATCGACATAAGGTATAGGCATGAAAACAAGAAGCATAATTCCCATTTCATGAACTTCGCCACCCCATTTCTTCACCGCGTATGCATGTCCCAATTCGTGCAGACCTTTTACCACCGGATAAACGAACCATAATATAAGAAGATTCTCTCGTGCGAACACTCTGTCCCCAACATTAGTTGTAAGTGCATGCCAGTTCTGCCAGGTGAGTACAATTGCTGCTGATATTGTGAGTATCCAAAGAATAAGAACCGGCCTGCTGAAAATAAACTGTACTGAGCTTATAGTTCTGCTGAGAAATTTCTCGGGATCTAAAAGCGGAAACCTGAGAAAGAAGGGATTGCCAATGTTTGACTTCGTTCTTTGGAGGGATTTTTTCTGACCCCTTAAGAGCAGTTCCCTGGTATCAGGTGGAACATCACATACCAGCACATCTGCTGCATGAAGCTGGCTGAGCAGTCGCACCATATCAGACTGCGTCGGTGCCTCATCTCCAAACTGTTCGGAAACATGTTCCCAAAGATTCTGGACAGTGCGCTCACCGTCCATCATGCCTATTATGCGGTAGGCAACAGGTGTGAAACGGTAGACATTACCGGTAATATGATCGTGCAGAACATACCATAATTCATCACGATACAGGTGACGGTGTATACGGCTGTGTGACCTTATCCGGGGTTTAAGGTCGGCTACTCTGTACCATGATGGGCTGAAGAGGTCTTGGGACATATTTTAAAATTACTCAAATATACAAACAGATAACATATGTTCCAGATAATATGCCGGTTAACAGGGTTTCAATAATAATATTCAATATGAACATGTTTTATTATATGTACTTTTCTTTACTTGCCTATAGAAAAGTACCAAAAGAAAAGGCAGCCGCTCACTTGGTCCGCCTGAGGCGGACTGCCCTGAGCTGCTCGCAAAAAGAAGACGCTTCAGAAAGTCGTTCGCTTAAAGCGAACTCCGCCAAAGCTTTGTTCTTCATTTTGCTGCGCTGCTCGGCGGCGTGAGATGGCAAAAATCAAAAGATTAAAAGAATAAATAAACGCTTCTTATAAAACTAATAACAAACAGCTCATTCTTTTCAGTAACGATAATTCATAATGTGTATTTACATATCAGGGAATTACAGACCAGAGCCACAACCTCATCCAGTCAAAAAGTTCATGAGTCCAAATCCAGATAAGTCTGCGGCGTTCAATTACGATTTTTCCATATCCCAGCATGCCGGGACGAAGACTTTCAGAGTCCCCGGTCAGCCGCCCTTCCACAAGAAAAAAGTTTCGCCCTTCCTGTGCTGTTGATACTGGCGTCATTTTTTCCACAACAAAGGGATACGTTGATTCCGGAAGCGAGTTAAGAACAAGTTCACCTTCCTGATTGGGTATTACTTCACCAATATCTCTTTCGTCCACTTCCAGCATTATCCTGTACGAATTCAGCGGAGCAATTTCGAACAGTACCTGCCCCCGCTCAACCGGAGCACCAATAGACTGACTTAAATCTCCACTGATAATCAGACCCTTAAACGGCGCCTTGATAGTTGCCCGGGAAAACTGTTCTTCCAGAAGGGACAGTTTAGACTCAGCCTGTTTTATCAGTTCCTGAACAATCTTGGATTGGGCTATTTCATTGTTTGCCAATGCTTTATCAAATTCCAGGGTATGCTGCTGCTTCTTGCTGGCCCACTCTATCCGCTCCAGCATGAGATCACGGGTATCGAAAGATGCCATTGCCTGGTCTTTCTCTACAATGTCGCCGGCCCGCAATAAAGATTCGAATATATATCCGTCAAAAGGCGCTATAACAGATCGTTGAACAGTACCTTCCAGTGATGTCCTTGCAGTAACCCGATACTCTCCCTTGGCAAAAGTGAAAAAAATCAGCAATACAACGAAGCAGCCAACAAAGAATTTGGCAACTGGGTGGCCTGGTCCCAGAATTTTATTGAGTTGATATTTAATACTGTCGACCGCTTTTGTATACAATGGTCGGTCATTCAACCTCTTTTCATTAATGGCTGGACCGACAATTGCGGCAACGGCTTCACAAAGTTCAACAGTCTCTTTATTAAACGGCAGATCCTCCGCTCGTTCAAACGTTATGGCACCATAGCCATCGCCGTTTTCATCGAGAAAAGGCACCGTCATGTTTGAACCCGAACCATGCAGACGCGCAAGTTCAGAGTGAGACCTCAAAATGGAATCATTTTTTTCTGATTGTGGTGGTGAAATTAATGTTGCGTTTTGATCAAGGCTCTCGTCCATTGCCTCGCCAATGGCACGGGTCAAGTTCATCTGGCGTTCAAGATGAGCACTGTGTGAAACGGCTTCCACAATTGCCTGATCATTCTTTACAAATCCGATGCTGACACGATCACAATTGAGGCGGGTCGCAAGCTCAGTAACAGCAACTGTAGCAGCGCCCTTAAAACTATTCTCCTGCAGGGCGGCAGCAGTAATGTCGAAAACTGTCATTAATCGCTGATCTTCCAATCCGTTTCACTCCTGTAGTCTGATATTACTTGACAAATTATCTGTGTTGCTATGTGTACCAGCCTGAACAGTATAAATACAACAATTTTTTTAATTTATATAAAAACTTACACTGTAATAGTATATCGCTTCATTAAACCAAAGGAATTTACACAAACATATACAACTATTATTGTTTGTGATTATTGTCTTTCTAAACCATATCTTACCTTTATTACTACTATTATTTATCATAAGAAAATACCACCTACTATATATATTGTATTTAGCAGAATGCTCATATCTTCATAATATATCATTTATTTAAAGCAAATACAGACACATAGACCTATTTATAGCCTGTGGCACACTTATTGAATAAAATATTATATTTATAATGTAATAAGCATTGACCAATTACGAGAGATGAGAATCAATATTTCATGATCAGCAGTGATTGTAAATTTATAGGTATGGAGCATTACCAGACATCAATACGTAGGGCACACTCCTGCAGATCGGGTAAAGACAAATTTAAAGAATTTATACAGGTGTCATATGACCAAGTTATATTCTAAAAAACATGTCTTTTTCGAACAATTAGAACCGCGGTTGCTGTTTTCGGCAGACTTGAATCATTTACCAGTCGATGGCGGCCTGACCCACGGCAATGCACTAGAAATTCCTATGATTACAGATGACTCACTGGAATCTGGCATTTTCGAAACTCAAAATACCAACGGAGCAGAGTTTCAGAGACATGAAATCCTATTTGTAGATACCGCCGTAAAGGATTATCAGCAGCTAGTTGATGATATTCTCTCACAACAGGGTGATGGACGACAAATTGATGTAGTCATTCTTGAGGATAGCAAGGATGGCATTGAACAGATAAGTGATACACTTGGAAATTACCAGAGCCTTTCCGCTGTTCATGTGGTTTCCCATGGTGATGACGGTGCTGTTCTGCTTGGCAATACATTACTTACAAATAACAATATAAATTTATATAGCAATACCATTGAGGGCTGGCAAAGCTCTTTATCCTCTGAGGCAGATCTCCTTTTCTACGGCTGTAACCTAGCCTCTGACATAGACGGTCAGGTCCTTATTGACAATCTCGCCCTACTCACCGGAGCCGATGTTGCAGCCAGTAATGATCTTACTGGTAATGCTCAGAGTGGTGGTGATTGGGATTTCGAATATAATTATGGGTCCATAGAAACGTCCATAGCTTTCAGTACCAAAATTCAACAAAACTGGACCGGCACTCTCGTCACTATCACTGTTGATACTACAGCCGATGTTATCGACGGCGGTGACGGTTTAACCTCTTTACGGGAAGCTGTTATCCAGGCCAACGGTACCGGTACAGAAGACACAATCGTTCTTGGACCGGGCACATATACGTTAGATGATATAGGGGATGGCGAAGACGCTGCCAATACAGGAGACCTTGATATAACTCGGAATCTTATTATTCAGGGTTCAGATGCCAACTCGACAATTATCGATGCCACGGGATTGGGTGACCGGGTCTTTCATGTTCTCAATAATGATCTCACCATTGATGGTGTCACAATTACGGGTGGTGATGTGACAGGTGGTGGTGGTTGTGGAATTCTGATAAGCGAAAGTACCTCCGTTGTGAATATATACAACTCGATTATTTCCGGCAACAGCACCCAAAATAATGGTGGTGCGATCAATAATACCGGCACGTTGACCATGGACAACGTAAGAATCGAGAACAACCATGCAACTGCGGGTGGAGGTCTCTACAACTCCGGCGTTGCAAACCTGTCAAATGTTACAATCAACGCAAATACTTCTGACAACAGTGGTGGCGGTATTAGTAATTTGTCAAATCTCACCTTATTCAATGTCACAATCAGCAATAACCAGGCTGCTTTTTCTCCACCAGCAGGTCGAGGAGGAGGGATATACACCACAGCACCCATAACCGCAAACCAAGTAACAATTGCTTACAATTCAGCGGATGATGGTGGTGGCATTTATACTACTACTCCAGGCGAAGTGAGCCTGTCAAACAGTATTATTTCCAACAACAGCGAAGCTTTTCCTTCACAGTCCCCACCATATTCCAGCGATGGAACAAATATTATTCAAGATCCAACCACAATAGATCCTCCAATTCCCCCTGGAGATCAAACTGGCACTGCAGCAGGTTTGAATAATAACCTCGTTGGCAGTGATATTCATCAAACACTGGAAAAACAACCCAGTGGTCTTGCTGACACAAATCCCGGCATTGGTGCACAGGCGCCGGCGGCAGGCCCTGCTCCTGTAATAGATCTTGATGCAGACGATAGTTCGGATCCTGGCGTTAACTTTTCAACAACATTTTATCCCGGAGGCGGTCCTGTATATATTGTCGACTCGGATGCCCTTTTAAGTGACAGTGATAGTCCGAACCTGAGCGAACTTGAAATTATCATTACCGGTACTCCTCCGGACAGGCCCAACGAAGTGCTTTTATACGATCTTACTGGAACATCCATTACAGATTCCTGGAATGCCAATAACGGACGACTCACGTTGAGCGGTAACAGACCCATCACCGAATATCAACAGGTTCTGGCGACCATTCGATATGAAAACACAGCAGCCGATCCAGATGCAGCACCACGTATCATTACCTTTATCGCTAAAGACACAGACAACAACACGTCCAACACAGCGACAGCAACAGTTTACATCCAAAAAACAACGGCCTTATGGTTTACGACAAAAGCTGACCTTCTCCCCGGTACTGGCGTGCCGGAACTTTCCCAATGGAATGCTGATCAAATCCTGTCACTTGATAGTCCCGTTTTCGAACCGGGAATATCGGACGGCAATATCGTTTCAAAATTCAGCTTCAGTAGCTCGGAAAATTTCAACGGCATTCATTTTGTCTCGCGAAGTATCGAAGTGGGAGGGCAGCAGCTTCAATACGGTGACCTCCTGCTGTCCAACAAAGGCAAAGCCACATTTGGTGCGCTATCTGTTGACGCGCAAGACCTGTTCGTCTATCGACCTGACAACGTGAATAACTACGACGCTGGGGGCACCTATTTTATGCTCGTCAGTAACATAACCGGTGACTATAAAGACCTTACAGCATTTTCTCTTGTGGAACAGCGCACATATATTGGCGATACATGGATTGAACAAGGTACAATCATCTATACCGGTACCGCAAACGAAAAAAATAGTATCTACCATTATAATCCGGGTAACGCGGTCCGCTCGCTTCTGATTTATGGTGACGATCCATCGGTGGGCATTACCGGAAATATCGATGGGCTGGATCTCATTGAATCCACTACCGTCATCGGAGGGGTTACGCTTGACCCGGGTCAAATCCTAGTAACTGAAAAGAACGATGGAACGTATGACGGCGAAGATGTTTTCTTTTTAACTGTTGCTAATACCGAACAGTCAGGGGTGGGGAATTCATCAGCAACGCACACTCTTCTGTTTCAGGGCGAAGATAAGGGGCTTGAGAATCCTCCCAATGCATTGAGTCAAGAAATGATCAACGGTATTACCCTTTATAGTACTGAAGCTTCTGCATCGGACGGTACTCAGGCACCGGCAAACACTCCTCCCACTATCACAGCCATTGCTGATCAGATAATTCCTGAAAACGGTTCAACAGGAGCACTGGCTTTTACGGTGGACGATGCAGAGACTGCAGTTGGGTCACTTATTATAACTGCGTCATCAAGTAATACTACAATTATTCCGAACGGCAATCTTAATTTGGTGGATCTGGGCAGTGGGAACTGGACCATCGATGCTGTTCCTGCCTCGAGTCAGTACGGCGGCCCGGTTACGATTACTATTTCTGTAGATGACGGATCAATAACCACAACTAGGTCCTTCACCATTACCGTCAACGACATTAATAACGCACCGGTGCTGGGCGCCATTGGCAACCAGACGGTGGACGAGCTGAACACCTTAAACTTTACCACATCCGCCACCGACAGTGACCTACCGGCCGATACCCTGACCTACAGCCTCGATGCAACTTCACTGGCGGCAGGAATGACTATCGACCCCGCAAGTGGCGCCTTTTCATGGACTCCAACAGAAGCACAGGACGGCGTTCACACGGTCACCATAACAGTTACCGATAATGGCACCGGCAACCTGACCGATAGCGAAACCTTCACCATTACCGTCAACGACATTAATAACGCACCGGTGGCAGTCATCGACGGTTTCACGGTTAATGAAGGCGCCACCGCCAACCTGAACCTGGCCGCAAACGATACCGATGCTGATGACGGACTCGATCTGGCCAGTATCACCATCGTCTCAGGGCCGACCAACGGTACTATCGATGCGATCAATGCAAACGGTACCGTTGATTATACCCACAACGGCAGTGAAACCATAAGCGACAGTTTCACCTACACCATTGACGATAACAGCGGCGTTAACTCCAATACAGTAACCGTCACCCTGACTATTACACCGCAGAACGATGCACCGGTGGCAGTCATCGACGGTTTCACGGTTAATGAAGGCGCCACCGCCAACCTGAACCTGGCCGCAAACGATACCGATGCTGATGACGGACTCGATCTGGCCAGTATCACCATCGTCT
>CALZHP010000017.1 GCA_945787325.1 uncultured Desulfobulbaceae bacterium | reverse complement strand
TTTCTCCTGTCATTAGAGGGGTGAGTAATAATTGAGGAGTTACTATGGCAGGATTCAGCGAACAGCAATGGCAAGCCATCAACACAAAACTGAGCCAAAATCCTAAGCGATATGGATGTCCAATCAGACGGAATGATTCTGTTGTAATAGGCTCGTTTAATGCTTTGAAATTGGGTAAGGATGGCGATAATAAGAAACGATGGAATTTCTTGAAGCGGTTTGTCTCCCGTTGCGATCTACTGGCTATTCAGGAAGTCATGGATGACTTGTCTGGCATCAGACGGCTGAAAAAAATGCTTGGGTCGAGTTTTGAATTGATCGTTTCAGACACGACCGGTGCTATTCCTGGAGCACGAGGTTTGAGAGAGAGGCTTGCTTTTCTCTACCGGCCAGATAGGATTGAACTAAAAGAACTCACCTCCGACATAACTTATGACCGTTCTGTTGTCATAAGCAAGCTAAAACAGGACATCAAAATCTGGAAGAAATTCTTTAAGGATTTAGATGACACCAATAAGCAAAGAGCGCAACAAGGAAAAGACAAGCTTGGCCTGAGTGACGTTGAACATCCAAAGTTCCTCACATTTATCCGCAACCCCCATTGTGCGTCATTCTCCATCAAAGGGAGGGGTGGTGCTAGCTCGGTAGGTTTTCTTGCTATAAACGCGCATCTGCTTTATGGGCAGAGCGAGGAGGAGCGGACGAGGGAGTTCTACGCATTACTTGAATGGTTAGTCCGGCGAGCCAAGCAATCCAAGCGGATGTATTACAAAAATATAATTCTGATGGGCGATCTGAACATGGAATTTGACAGTCCAGATAGTCGTTACTCAGACATTGTTAAACTACTTATAGAATTGAACAGTAATCTGCTGACAGGACAGAGTGCAGCAAGAGTGAATTTTCCATTTCTGAATGTTCATCCGGATCAAACTTCGCTTTTCAATACAAACGCCCGAAAGGATAAAACGTTTGACCATGTGGCTTTTTTCATCGACAAGAACGAGACTGGCTTGCCGTTCGATTCGCAGAACCAGCAAGCAGGACAGGGCGGTCTTAACGATTACGATTTTGGTGTGTTCGATTTCCCAGAGTTGTTTGCCCAAACTATACATGGAAAGAACTTCTTCCAGTTGAATAAAACACAGATCAAGAGCATTTATTCAAAGAGCAAAGCAGATGTGTCAGATCACATGCCAATTTGGGTAAGAATACCTATTCCTGGAAGTTAAAAATTTTCTACTTTGGCCCCGTTTCAGTTCAAAAAATGATTAACCACTAATAAATATGAAGTTTAATAACCTCCAAGTTCTTTATGCATCTTATAAGCTGATGCCTTTGGGTTTGCGGATAATTTCAGCATTTTGCTGCTTTGCCTCATTATTCACGATCAGCCCTTTAATGCCATTTTTAACTTTTTCAATAAATGGTGAACAAGTGACTTTCTCACATTATTGGTTTTCCGGGGCTGCTTTATTAATGATTCTCACTGGATTAGTATTGTTTTCTGCGGGTATCGGTATCATTCACCGTCGGAATTGGGCTAGGAGCATTCTTGTTTTGTTACCATTTGGGCAGGCAGTTCTTGGGTTCCTATTCGGATTGAACACATTTAAGGAATCAATAAGTCTAATTGTTAGCTCTAGCTGGCTTATTGCTCTACTTTTTTGGTACCTCTTTTTCAGAGAGAACATAAAAACCTATTTTACAGCATGAAATTGTAAATTGGTTAACCAGGAAAATAACGGAATCAGGCTTGACATTTTGACTTTCGCCCTGTTCAAATGTCAAAATGTCAAGCCTGACCCTAAACCCACAAGCACTGGCGCGCTGTCAACCTGTGAACTCAAAGCGTCCTGTAAAAAGCACGTTTCAAGGACTCCTTACTAAAGCATCGGTAGGATGAACGACAAGATTACTCTCATTGCCCGAAGGATTACAGAAGGCGGCAAAAACGTCGTCTTTACTGGGGCCGGTATATCGACTGAGAGCGGCATTTCCGACTATCGCAGCAAGGGTGGTATTTGGGATAAATTCCGCCCGGTCTATTTTGACGAATTCATGACTTCAAAAGATGCCCGTATAGAATATTGGCGGCGCAAGACCGAGCTATACCATGATCTTGTGAAGGCTAAACCCAATCCTGCGCATATGGCGATCGTTAAACTCCATGAGATGGATCTACTCGAATCGGTTATCACTCAGAATATCGACGGCTTGCACCAGGAGTCCGGTCTACCAGATGACAAGGTCGTGGAACTGCACGGTAATACGTGTCGAATTCGTTGCATGGGGTGTAGAAAAACCAGTAGCATGCATGAAGCGCATCAGCGCATAGAAGCAGGTGATTTGGCCCCCGAATGCGAATGTGGCGGCTACCTGAAACCGGATACCATTTCATTCGGTCAATCTATGTCTACAGAGGAATTGGAAAAAGCAACAGAGCTATCCCTGAGCTGTGATTTTTTTCTGGTTGTGGGGTCAACCCTGCTGGTACAGCCTGCGGCGCTTATGCCGGCCTACGCAAAGCAGGAAGGCGCCTTCCTGGTCATTGTCAACTTATCGGAAACACCGTTTGACAATGTGTGTGATGTTTTGGTCCGGGAAAAAGCTGGGAAGGTGATGATGGAGATAGTTGATGAAGTAGGAAAAAGGGGGCACTCATAGGGATGTTCTTCAGATTATAAGTTTTCTCGCAGGCCGGCAGTATCGGGTGACCCCAATTCTCACGGTGATGTAAACGTTCGGCTGCCATTATCAGCCCTTTCAATTTGAAATATCACATTTGCCTTGACGAATGACGTAACACGTAATATCATGTGACTATGATTAAAACCTTCAAGTGCAAAGATACGGAGAAGCTTTTTAATGACCTGGGTGTCAAAAGGTTTCGAGGTATTTCTCGGGCTGCAAGAATTAAACTTGAAGTTCTAAATGCTGCCGTTTCATTAAACAGTTTACGGATTCCACCAGGAAACAGACTTGAACAGCTAAAGGGCAACAGAAAAGGACAACATAGCATAAGGATAAATGATCGATGGCGTATTTGTTTTGTGTGGAAAGACGAGAGCGCTATTGAAGTTGAAATTGTTGATTATCACAAGGGGTAAAGATATGGCAAAAAAATTATCTCCAATCACACCGGGTGAAGTACTGCTTGAAGAATTTCTCAAGCCGATGGCAATTACCCAGAATCAGTTAGCAAGAGGCATTAATGTGCCGGCGAACAGGGTTAGTCAAATTATCCATGGCAAACGAGAAATTACTGCAGACACAGCGCTTCGACTTGGCAAGTATTTCGGGATTGAACCTGAGTTCTGGCTTAATTTGCAAGTGCGGTACAATATGAAAATAGCCAGAAATAAAGTAGGTAAAAAAATTGAGAAAGAAGTTAAGGCTCATTTTCATAAGGCCGAAGCACACAACCTCGCTACTGCATAATATCTAAATGGCAAGCCGAACAAGTTAGCTCAACCGTTATTTCTGCCAAACGAAATACCCAGTTTTCTCATGCGATGCCTCAGGGTTCCCGGATTAATTCCCAGAAGCTCTGCCGCACCGTTATTACCTTCCACTCTGCCGTTGGTATTCATTAACACTTTGCGAATATGGTTGGCGGTTACCTGGTCAAGGTTGCATGACTCAGGCGTGTCTGGGATATAAACGCCCACTTCTTTTGTTTCTTCTTGCGGGCCCAGATCAGGAAAGGATAGCGGCCCCTCTCTATTAAGAATTATAACACGCTCCACAGCATTTTCAAGTTCTCTGACGTTTCCTGGCCAGTGATGAGCCAACAGCTGATCATATGCAGTTGGGGCAAGAGCGGGAATTGCAGGAAGTTTTAAATCACGAGATTTTTTTTGAATAAAGTGCTGGACCAAACCCGGTATGTCACCACTTCTTTCCCTGAGAGGTGGGATGTCTATAGGAAACACCTGCAGCCTGAAGTAGAGATCCTCCCTGAATTTTCCTTCCCTTATCATGGCATTCAGATCACGATGAGTTGCGGCAATAACCCTTATATCCACCTTGATCGGTTCTGTTCCACCTACGCGTTCAATTTCCATATCCTGCAAAACTCTCAATAATCTCACCTGTGCTTCAAGCGGAAGCTCACCAATTTCATCAAGGAAAATGGTGCCGCCGTGGGCACGTTCAAAACGCCCACGCTTCTGGCTTATAGCGCCGGTGAAGGCACCCTTTTCATGGCCAAAAAGTTCACTGTCCATAAGTGATTCCGGAATTGCTCCACAGTTTACTTTTATAAAAGGGCCGTCCCGTCGCAATGAGGCGTTGTGTATTGCCCCGGCAATAATTTCCTTACCGACCCCGGTTTCACCCAGCAACAGAACGGGGCTTGCCAGTGACGCCACGCTTCGCACCTTGTCCATCACATTCTTTAAACCAAAATCGGCCCCAATAATTTCATAACCGCTTATCTTCTGCAACTCTTCATGCAGATACCTGTTGTCATCTGCCAGGAGGTCTTTAAGCTCGAGAAGCTCAGTGTAACGGCGGCTGTTGGACAGGGCTATAAAGAAGGGTTGTTTCAACTGCTTCAGTAGCCTCAGGTGTTCCTCGTTGAATTTATCCCACCCTTCAGCCCAGAGAGAGACAGACCCAATCCAGTTATCTTCCACGATCAGGCGCATATTTATTATCGAGGATTTACCTTTTCCCATGGCAGCGAGAATTGGTTTTGCAATTGGATGCTCTTCAGCCCGGTTATCAATAAAATCATCAAGCTGGCTTACATCATCCAGCACGGCTCTTATTTCCTGGGGATAGGCGGCCTGGAAATTAACAAGATGCCCACCGGACTTGTCGGCATGAATATTAAGGGTGATTGTTCCTTCGTTAGGGTTATAGAAGTTGAGTGAGGCTTCCTCTACCGGTATATAATCCTGCAGGAACAGCAGGGTCTGCCACAGGGCTTTTTCTATATTGAGAGTGCTGCTGATCCGCATTGTCGCCTCCCAGAAGAAATCCCTGTCGTAAAGTTTGAGCTCACTTCGATGTTTAAGGTTATTGGACAATGCAATTGTGAACGGATCTCTTAATAAAGAAAGAAGGAGCGCGTGTTCCTTGGTAAACTTATTATTTCCTTCATTAATGCAAACCAGGTGTCCGATAATCTGTTCTTCAGATTGGAGCAGCATTACCATAATAGATGAGCACGATATTTTGTGATGATTTATCATCTCTCGGCTCAGCGGGTGCTTATCGGGATTATCCACAATATAGACGCCGTTAAATTCACGTAATTCTTTGGGGTCGTGATTAATCGCTTCCTCAGAGAGAGGTGTCAGGTAGTCTGTGGCCCTGCATTCTGTTGCGGTGGCAGTTGCTATGGTCTGCATTGCATTACATTCTTCATTGCAGCATTGCAGATAAAGCTTGCTCAGCGGCAGGTATTGCTGCAGAAACTGAAGACAGGATTGCAGCGCTTTTTCTATTTCAAGACTGCCGCATATCCGTAAAGTTGCCTCACGGAAAAAATCATTATCATTAATTTTCATGTAAGTGCCTCCCAAGTACTGCAGAATCTGATTCCACTCGATAATACCGTCATTTCAATCTGTCATATATGATAGTCTAGCACAATTCTGTGAAATATAACAGCACAAACTATCATATTTCACAGAAAGAATCTTTCAATGTAACGCAAGTTCTGGCCTTCTTTTTGTAACTAATTAAATTTATAAGAAAAAAAGAATTAAATGAGTTTTGGCATACAAGTTGCCATGTGAATGGCAAACATGCTTACAAGATTTAACTCTAATGGAGACGAATAATGAAGTGGGTGGAATGTATCAAAATTCAAACGACAAGGTCAAATATTGCCGCAAAGATGCTGAGCTTCGTTGCCGAATGTGAGAAATGCCATGGTTTATTGAAAGCAAAAGTATTTAACCATGCCTCGATCAATGATTGTTCACTTTGCCTGATGTGGGATACGGACAGGCCGGAACCGCACGGCAGCTCTGTTGGCCTGCATTTGTGCAGTACCTTGAAGAAATATGGATTGGTAGACCATTCAGTGTGGGTGGAAAAGAATGGAAAGGGGAGAAAAAGTCATGAACAAGAATAACACGCCAACAAGGCTTAGAAGATTTATCTTCAACAAAATGTCGACTGTTTTGTCGATATTGTTCCTCGTTGTTCTGATCGGAACAATTATCGGGCTATCCGGAACAATTAAAGCGGAAAAAGCGCGTATGACAACAGAGAAAAAGGAGGCAATCGCCAAGGAAAGGCCGGCTGCCAATGTTGTTTTACTCGATGTCAGTCCCAGCACAATTTATGATCGGATAAATCTGCCCGGTGTAATTGAACCATGGGAAAAATTAAGTGTGCTGAGCAAGGTGCACGGCACTGTCAATAAGATGGAGGTCAGCGAAGGTGATAAGGTTTCGAAAGGACAGGTAATCGCCCGTCTCGATCCTGCGGACTCTCAAATTGTCCTGAATAGCACCAAGGCAACATATGAGTTGGCCATCGCCAATCAAAATCGCCTTATGCCCCTCTATAAGAAGGGAATAATACCCCAGGCCGAAATTGAAAAGCTGGATGCAGAAGTGGAAACCAGTAAAGCTGCTTTTGAGAACGCAAAACTCAATCATTCGCGGTGTGTAATAACTGCACCGATCTCAGGGATAATTCGACGACTGGATGCCAAGGAAGGACTTTTGTTGAATGTCTCCGATCCGGTGGCGGAAATCCTTCAGATCGACAAGGTGAAGGCTGTCGTTGGGATTCCGGAATCAGATGTGGCGCTGGTCCGAAATATTAAAGATGTAAACCTGACGATCCAGGCCCTGGGAGATAAAGAGATAGTCGGGCGCACCCATTTTCTGGCAAGCTCACCGGAAAACGGTGCCAGATTATACAGGTTGGAACTTGCCATTGATAATTCTGATAACCTGATTCTTCCCGGTATGTTTTTCAGAGCGCAGCTTGTTAAGAAAGCATTCCAAGACACGGTCGCAGTTCCACTATATACGGTCATAAAAAGAGAGAACCAGCAATTTGTTTATGTAGAAGAAGATGGTGTAGCCAGGATCAAGCCGGTTGAACTCGGTGTTATTGAAGACTGGCGGGTGCAGGTTACGGATGGACTCTCCTTCGGCAGCCGGGTTGTTATTGAAGGGCACCGCGACATTGATGATGGTCACAAGTTAAAAGTTGTACGGGTGCTCAATGATCCTATGGAGGCACTGCTATGATTATCTCAGATATTGCTGTTAAAAAGTCCGTCAGTGTAATGGTGCTAGCAGTAATCATAATTGTCTTCGGAATTTACAGTTATATGGTGCTTCCCCGGGAAAGTGATCCGGATATTACAATTCCGTATGTATTTGTCTCCACAAGCTACCGGGGAGTGTCTCCAAGCGATATTGAGACGGCGGTCACCATTGAGATCGAGAAAAAACTGAAATCTATCGAAGGAGTGAAAAAAATCCAATCGGTCAGTTCCGAAGGTCTCTCTTCAATAAATATTGAATTTATGACCGGTATAGAAATTGACAAAGCCCTCCAGGACGTCAAGGACAAAGTTGACGAAGCAAAGGGTGAATTGCCGGCTGATCTTGAAGATGACCCTGCAGTCTTTGAGGTGAATCTTTCTGAAATGCCTATTGCGGTCTATTCACTTTCCGGCACCTGCGGTTTACCGTGTTTAAAGGATATTGCCGAAGATCTGAAAGATGATATTGAGACAATTTCAGGTGTTCTGGAGGTGGAAGTTACCGGCGGACTTGAGCGCGAGATCCGGGTAGAGGTCATCCCAGACAAACTGGCCTATTACGGTCTGTCGATAGCCACATTTCAGGATACATTAGCCAGTGAAAACCGCAACACCTCAGGCGGCGCAATCCGCATGGGCGAAGGCCGCTTTCAGCTACGGGTGCCGGGTGAATTCAAGAGTCCGGATGAAATTTACGGTCTGGTTATGGGGACCCACAATGGCCAGCCGGTTTACCTTAAAGATGTGGCAATGGTTGTTGACGGTTTTAAGGAAGAAACCAGCCGCTCAAGGTTGGACGGCCGTTCCGCTGTCAGTCTTGCAGTAAAAAAGCGCACCGGCGAGAACATTATTTCGATCAGCAAACAGGTTGACGAGATGATCGAGCAGGCCAAAGTCGTCTGGCCGAACAACACCGGCATTGTCAAGGTAATGGATAAAGCCAGTGATATTGAAGGAATGGTGGCAGACCTGGAAAACAATATCCTTACCGGACTGCTCCTGGTTGTTCTGGTAATCTTTTTTGCCATGGGATTTCGTAACGCCATCCTAGTGAGTATGGCAATACCATTTTCCATGTTTCTTTCATTCACAGCCCTTTACCTGCTGGGTATTACTTTAAATGTAGTGGTTCTTTTTGGACTTACCTTGGCATTGGGAATGCTGGTGGACAATGCCATCGTGATTATTGAAAACATTTACCGCTACATGGAACAGGGTGCACCCCGTTTGGAAGCTGCCATGCGGGCCACCTCCGAGGTGGCATATCCGGTAATCGGCTCAACCCTCACCACCCTGGCCGCCTTTTCGCCCATGCTTTTCTGGCCGGGCATTATGGGTGAGTTCATGCGATATCTGCCACTGACCCTGATCGTTACCCTTTCATCGAGCCTTTTTGTGGCCATGGTGATCAACCCGGCCCTGGCCTCGATGTTCATGAAAACAAAGTCTGCGGATAATCATAATGAATTATCCGCTAAAGATATTGCGGCTGCAGGTGAAAAACCTGTTGAGGTAAAAGGTAGACTGCTGAACAGTTATACACGGGTTCTTAAATTTGCCCTTCAAAGGCCGGTTATCATCATTGTGTCCGCCTTTGCTATATTGATTCTCCTATTTCAGGGTTGGATGTTGGTAATCGGCTTGGAAAAGCCGGTTGAGTTCTTCCCGGATCTGCAACCCAAGTCTATGTATGTGAATGTCGAACCTCCTGAAGGGGCCGACCTTGAATACATCGACCGGTTGATAAAAAGAGTTGAAATCGCAATTGCCGGAAATATCAATGCCGGGGCTGATACATCTGCACTTGCAGCAGAAAATTATGCTGAGGCATATGCGCTTAAAGAGCATCAAAAAGCTGATGGCACTTTCTTCACGGGCCCGAGTGATCTGGGTAATATCAGGAATATCTATACCAAGGCGGTAACCACAGCTGGCGGCGCTGATATGTTCGGTCGCAATACACCGAACAATATCGGTGTCCGGTTTATAGATCTTGATGAACGGAACCGCTCATCCAATGAAACCATGAACGAAATAAGGGATCGGGTAGCTGATATCCCGGGCGCTAAGATCACTGTTGCCGCTGCAGAGGAAGGGCCGGCAACCGGATCGCCTATCAATATCGAAATCGCCGGCGATGATATGGCCATGCTCGGAAAAATATCAAAACAGATCAGGGAAATAATTGTCAAAATACCGCATGTCAAAGATGTGCGTGATAATTTCAACGAAGGGACTCCATCAATTCAAGTCGTTATCGACCGCCAGAAAGCAGCCCTGTTTGGCCTCAGTACCGATATGATCGGCTTTGCCCTGAAAACAGCTTATAACGGCCTCGATGTTTCCACCTTCCGTGAGGGTAACAAGGACTACGATATAACAGTGCAACTTCCCGAGGAAGACAGGCGCCTGACCGATGTCTTGCGAGAACTTATGATCCCTGTGCCGTCAGGTGAAATGGTGCCGCTCTCCACCCTGGCGGATATCGAATATACCGGAACCATAGGTGATATCGTAAGAATTGACAACCAGAGGGTAGTGACTATCCAGGCCAATGTTGATGAGACCCAAATACCTGGTCCGGTAGCCCGGGCCCAGGCCGAAGAAATGTTAAAGGAAATACCAATGCCACCAGGTTACGCTGTTAAATTTACCGGCGAAATGGAAATGCAGAAAGAATCAGAGGATTTTCTTGGCAAAGCGTTTGTCATCTCTTTGTTTCTGATATTTTTTATACTGGTAAGCCAGTTCAATTCCATCACCATGGCAATCATCACTATGACTTCTGTAGTCCTTTCTCTAGGCGGTGCGTTTCTGGGATTAGCGGTTTTCAGTCAGCCATTCGGTATAATCATGACTGGAGTTGGTGTAATTTCTCTGGCCGGTGTTGTGGTGAACAATGCCATCGTGCTGATCGATTACATAAATAAACTCATAGAACGAGGCATGGAAGTTCGAGCGGCAGTGATTGCCGCCGGTGCCACTCGATTGCGTCCGGTTATTTTAACGGCAATTACCACAATCCTCGGCCTCCTTCCCATGATTACCGGTATATCGTTCGACTTTCATAATTTAGCTATCTCCTGGGTAAGCGAATCAAGCCAATGGTGGCGATCAATGGCCATAGTAGTAGTTTTCGGCTTGATGGTGGCAACATTTCTTACTCTGGTTGTAGTGCCGACCCTGTACTCATTTTTTAATGATCTAACGGAAATGAGGAAGAGGGCGATTGGGCGACTGCGACATGCATTTGTATGGCCAGTTTGGAAAAGCAGTGTGACGAGCTCACATAGCGAAGGAGGAGTAACAAATGAAGGCAGGTAGGATGCGGGCAATTTACGTCCTGATATTCATTCTTTTCTTTATTAACGGGACAGCATTTGGCTCGGAAAAATTAAAAGAATTAACCATAGACGAAGCAGTTTCCATTGCACTTGAAGAAAACCTTAACCTCAAGCTGCTGAAAAGCGAGGTTGAGATAGGGCAGGGTGCAGAGCTTGTGGAAGAGGGAGTTTTCGATCCCCAGGTGGAGGCTGGTATATCCGGCCAGGAGCAACGAATGACCAGCCTGCTGGCAGGAGGTGCTGAAGAAGAAAAGAATGCCCTATGGAATGCAGCAGTGAAGAAAAAGCTGGAAACCGGGACAGAAATTTCTCTTTCCTGGGAAAATGGTCGATTTGATACTGATTCGGCGTTTGTTATTCGGAATCCGTCCTATAGCTCGGCAGTTGGGGTTGGTATCTCTCAGCCACTTCTAAGGGGCAACGGCAAAGAAAGTCAGACAGCCGGTGTACGGGCAGCTGAAAAATTTACGGAAGCCGCAACCTATTTAGTGGAGGAGCAAGCTGCAAACCTGGCGGCAGATGTTAAAAATGCATACTGGGAACTGGTTATTGCCCGTCAGGAAATAGAGGTTAAAAACCTTTCACTCAAGCTAGCCAGGAACCTGCGGGAAGAAACAAGCAGAAAGATAGAGAGCGGTGTACTGGCAAGAGTTGAAATATATCAGCCAGAATCAGAGATAGCCAGACGTGAGGAACAGCTGATTGCAGCTGAAAGGAATATTGCCAACGCGGAAGATGGCCTCAAATTGCTAATAAACAGCCGGAACTGGTCAGCAGCGATGATACCTGGAGACACCCCTGAGCAAAACCCTCAGCTACCCGATATGAGTGACGTTTTAACAAATGCCGTAAACAACCGGCCAAACATTATAGCCGGTGATCTTCAAGTTGATGCATCCGAGATTATAGTCAGAAAGGCAAAAGACGAACTTAAACCTTCACTTGCATTAGAGGGAGCCGCAGGCTTTACGGGGGCTGGCGATAATTATAGCAATGCTTTTGATAATTCTTTCTCAGATTCGGACTTCAGCTGGCAGGTTGGTTTGGTATTCAAAGTACCCATAGGAAATAGAAGCAGACGTGGTGGCCTCGTTCAGGCACGAGCGAAATTGGCCAATGCCAAACATAGATCAGAACTTTTGCGCCAGGAAGTTACCCGAAGCACCAGAGAAGCAATACGAAATGTAACGCTTGCCATGAAGACTATCGAAGCCACCAGGAAAACAAGCCTTGCTGCACAAAAAAGACTCGAGGCTGAACAGGAAAAGTTCGCCGTCGGCTTGACAACGGCATATGACGTGTTGGTATCTCAGGACATATATGAGCAGGCGCTGATCGGTGAAAAAAGGGCACTTATTGATCTTGCCAAGGCCAAGGCAGAGTTGGACAGGGTCCAGGGAATAGTAAGCTTTAGAAATCTAAGCCAGGGAAATGCGTAACAATAGATTGTCAGCATAGACAACTGCATCATAAAAAGGTGATAACAAAGAAGGAAACTATTTATGAAAGATCAGAAGAAAAAAATGTTTCTGATCAAGTTCCCATACTGGCTAGGAATTGGCGCAGATGCGCTTTGGGCAGTAGGATTACTTTTTCCAATTATATTTGGAATTCTGACCAACAGTCCTGATTTTAATCCCGACCTGCAAACCAGGCTTATCATGGGAGTTGGCGGTTCATTAATGACAGGCTGGACTTTTCTTCTTTTGTGGGCGGTGAAAGAGCCGATTGAGAGAAGATTTGTTATACTTTTAACCGCATTTCCTGTAGTTTTCGGTCTTTTTGTTGTTGCGCTTATTGGATATTTGGATGGAAACACCTCTAATATCTGGATACTGGTAAAAAACTCAATTCTTTTTATATCTATGGTTACAAGTTACAAACTTGCCGGGCAAGCGACTACAAGCACCAAATCTGCCCACAAGCAGTGCATTCGACATAGCTAACTATAGTCAAAAGCCCTGCTTGTGGACATCTCCGTCACCTGTAATCGCTTGCGGAGTAAAAGGGGCAATGCTGCTGGGCTGTCTCCACATCCTGTGATTTACTTGCTAGAAAGAGGGCAGCAAGAGAGTTATTGTAATGGTGAGACTTTCAGAAAAATAAAGATAAAAAAATGGTATATCTGTTGAAATAAAATAGTTTCTGATGTCTCCTTCGAATCAGCTGATCATGAACCGGAAAGAGTCTTTTGAAACCCGGCATACCTGATGGTTAACTTATACATTAGCAAAGAGTGTATGATGGCCGAGCAACCCGTTTTCTCAAACATCTATGATGAGTTTTATTCTAAAATCCTTCGATATCTGGAACGTCTTGTTGGTGAGCATGAAGCTGAAGATGTTGCCCAGATAGTTTTTGAAAAAGTTAACAGGAATTTGTCCACTTTCAAAGGTGAGTCTAAAATCTCAACCTGGGTGTATAAGATTGCTACTAATGCAGCCATGGACAGATTGAAATCCCCATCTTATAAACGTACTCCATCCGGGTCACAGGCGCCTGTTTCTTTACAAACGGTTGAGAACATTGAAATGGCTTTCAATAAGCCGGCCTCTCCTGATCAAAAAGTAATCCGTGACGAAATGAGTGATTGTGTCAGAGAATTTGTGGACAGACTGCCCCCTGATTACAGATCAATCATTATCCTGAACGAACTTGAAGGCTTTACGAACAAGGAAATAGCAGAGATCCTTCAAATCTCCCTTGATACAGCAAAAGTAAGGCTTCATCGAGCAAGGGCCAAATTAAGAAAAAGTCTAGAGGACGGTTGTGACTTTTATCTTGACGAACGTAGTGAACTTGCCTGTGACCGAAAACAGAATAAGGGTCAAGATTGATCTGTCTGTTACCTTTCCTTTCTTCTATTAGCCTTACTTAGCAATATGCTGAACTAGTGCATCTTTTCAGGCTTCTCGAAAAAAGTAATTAAATAATTTGACCTGAAGTGTATCCAAACGGACACTTCCTTCGTCTAAATAATCAAAGACAAATAAAGGAGGTGCTTGAAATGTTTGGATATGAGTTTTTGACAGGCTACTGGTGGATATTCCCCCTGGTAATGATCTTTCTCTGCATTTTGTTCATGAGAGGGTGTATGAGCAGCAGGATGTGTGGCTGGGGTGCTGGCTATAATTTTGGAGAATCTGCCATGCATATTCTCAACAAACGTTACGCCAAAGGTGAGATTGACCAGAAGGAATATGCAGAAAAGAAAAGGGAATTAACCGACAAATAAATGGTTTAACCAGAATGATAAACCTGAATTTTTATGGAGAAAAAAATGCATACTGAAAAAAACAGTAAAGAGAGGAAGAGAACCTTTACATGCTGTGACTGTGAAGGAATAGATGAGATGATAAAAGGCTGTTTTCCTGACGATGCAGGGTATTCTGCCTGTCTTGCCATGATGAAAGAGGGCAGGGGGAAGTTCTGTGGTCAGAAATCTGGTGATGCAGTCAATGAAGAGAATCGAGGTTGTTGTAGCTAACCTTCTGGAAATGAACTTGTAAAGGAGAAAAAATAATGGAATCTACAAATACGTTTGCACTTGAAGTTACAAAAACTGATATGCTTTGTGCTATCGGCGAGTAAGTCGGACGCCAGTTTCATAAAGAGGGGAAGATCCCTGTATTTTCCTGTGAAGGCGGATGTATAAAAGGTGAAGTAGCCCGATTGGCAGCAAACCTGGTTGCAAAGGAAGATCAATATGCCCGGGCCTGCCACGGGGAACTGTTCTCGGTGCCGCATTCTAAGCTGGCCAAATGGGTTAAGGAAGCCGAAAAGATTGTCGTCATTGATGGCTGTTCCATTCGTTGTCATGGCAGGATCGCCGAAAATATTATTGGAAAAAACAAGCTGGTTAATATTGATGATCTTGCTATACATAGGAAATACGCAAATCTGATGGATGTGGATGATGTTTCGGAGGAAGAAAGGAAACAAACTGCTCAGAAAGTGGCTGACATTGTCTTGTCTAATTTGAAAGATGGTAAGCCATGTTCCTCAGATTCACTACCATCTTATGCGTGTGGAGAAGAACAACAGGCTGAACCACCATGTGCGGTTTAGTGCATGACTCTGATTTTGATACTTTCTTCTTTGTAGTACTTGATCACAAGTTGAACCATACATAAGTTTCAATAATAAAGCCTTCACTGGGCTTCACACCCTTGGAGGCTTTTTTTTATTTACGTTTTTGCCAAACTTTTTTCCAGAACGAAAACTGCATGATTGATAACTACATGGAGGCCAAAATGAAAATTCTTATGGTACTTACTTCACACGATCAACTAGGAAATACAGGAGAAAAAACCGGATTCTGGCTCGAGGAGTTTGCAAGCCCTTACTATATATTCAAGGATGCAAATGCAGAAATCACACTTGCCTCGCCAAATGGAGGACAGCCGCCGCTGGATCCAAAAAGCAGTGAGCCTGACTTCCAGACAGAAGCAACAGAGCGCTTCAACAAAGACAGTGAAGCGCAAGCTACGCTTGCTAATACTCTGAAATTGTCTGACATTTCACCGGATGATTACGATGCGGTATTTTATCCTGGTGGTCATGGGCCGCTTTGGGATCTGGCAGAGGATCATAACTCCATTTCCTTGATTGAAACAATGCATTCCTCCGGTAAGCCGGTTGCTGCAGTTTGTCATGCTCCTGCCGTATTGCATAACGCAAAAAATCCTGATGGTTCGCCGCTTGTGAAAGGGAAATCTGTGACTGGTTTCAGCAACACAGAAGAAGGCGCAGTTGAACTATTGGATGTAGTGCCTTTCCGGGTGGAAGACGAGTTGAAGGCGAAAGGGGGGAACTACTCAAAGGCCGATGATTGGAGTCCTTATGCTATAACTGACGGCAACCTGATAACAGGCCAGAATCCGGCGTCATCAGTTTCAGTGGCCAAGGCTTTACTGGAAAAGTTTAAATAAACCCTCATTTTCATACCCAGGCTTGCGAAGTATAGATTGGAAATCATAGATTAGAGGAGGATCGAAAAATGCCAATCCACTTTAATGACCTTGATGTGATATCTGAAATTAGCGGATTGAGTTCTGCATTGATCGTACCCTGCAATATGTGTCCTGCAGCGACTGTGGCTGTGAGAGAGAAAAAACCTTTCATGCAGTTATTCAGGAGTTTACTGAAGTCGGCTCCTTTTGAAGAATACATCAGGACACTGCAGTCCCAATTACAAATAAAGAGAGTGAATTCAAAAGTATTCAGGAGCAATCTATACCACCAATGGTTTCTTTGCATGTGGACTTCAGGTCAGCGTAAAAAGCTGAAGAAACATGCTAAACAATATGATGCTGTGATAGTTCTTGGCTGTGATTCCGCTACAGAAACTGTTCGGGATTCCGTCGAATCAACCGGCTGCAAAGTGATCGAAGGAATGGAAGTTGCCGGTATTATGAACGCGATACTAAGGTTCCATTTGCCAGGCAATGTCTCCTTTGAGGACTGCAAAATAGTTCCCATATCCCAGCAGAAAGTGATGATGAAGGGCGAGAATTGAAACACGTTTCAGAACACATAAGTAAAACAAATTGCTTGTTCAGCTATTTCAAGAAGCGATAATTTGCGATAAGGAATTTTTCGATTGTTCATTATCCTGCTTATAACCCGTCATAAGCACTGCAAAAAACTGTAGATGATCCATTAAACCGACCCTCACAATGTGGTATAAGTGTCATTAATTGCTTGACATTTTGAATCCTGTTATCTAAAAATATATTTTAGTTGAATTGTATTTGTCTTCACTCAGTACCGTTTTGGAAAGATAGATTTAGCTATTACTTTTCAATAAGGGGGTGCCTATGGCAGAGAGTGTACAGCAGTCAGATCAACGAACCTCCCAACGCCACCATAGCAAAGCAGGTGCTATGGTATCTCTTAAGTCAAATTCCAGTTACCGGTTCGGCTCAATCAAGGATTTGAGTCAGGGGGGTCTGTCTTTCAAGTACGTCGAGTTTGGTTTTAATAATAACGGTGATATTTCAAAAGAAGATTACATGCTTGAAATTCTGTTCGATATCTGCGGATTTGTGTTAGGACCTATTCCCTGCAATATCATAAGTGATACAGCCCATTGTTCCGGAAGAACATCTGAAATGTTTTCCAAAAGAATGTGCAGGGTGAAATTCGGCACATTAAAACATAAACACAAAGCAAAGATTGAATATTTTATAGACAAATTTACTGTTTAAACTGTTAAGGATCTTTCAATAAAAATCCCGGAAACACTCACGAGTGTCCGGGATTTTTGCTTTGTTGGAGGACAAACTTATTTTTCTATTACTAAGAAGATGCTGGTCTAAAATCACCGACAGATTATTTTCACTCAGTAGTTCATTTTTGCCCTCAAGTGCCGATCCTATTATTTTTATTTGAAATTTTATTACATCGCGTTATAAAAGTGAAAATCTATTTAAATAATAGGCACTTTCAGCCGATAACTATAAATAAGTAAAGCGAAGGACTGCCACATTGTGGTAACTTGCGCTTCTACTACACAGAATGCACACGATATGACTGTAAAAAAATTTATTACACTAACAATATTACTGCTAATTTTCCTCACGGTGTTTTGTGGAACAGCACAAGCAAGTGACTTAAAGATCGTTTACCCACCTGATAAATCTCTCTACACTCAACCACAGTTACGGGTAACTGGTGTAGCACCAAATTCTCTCAAGAAAGTAATAATAATTTTGAAAAATAGAGAAGGAACTAAAGAGTATACCAGTTCGATTTACAATGATGCCTTTAGCCAACTCATCGAACTTACTAAAGGTGAAAACAGTATCTCCATAAATGCTAAAAAAAAGATCTCACACTCTGTATATTATACTGACGGCAACAAGGTTCCGGAAGATTACACTGCATTTGTGGTCCACAGCAAAAACGATCTCACAGGCGATTGCGCGAAATGTCATCTCCCACCAGTTAACGGAAGTGTCGAGTATCAATATGTTGAACAACAGCTTTCATGTATTACGGATAAATGTCATGCAAATTATGGCCAGAAAGAATCACAACATGGCCCATTTGCAGACAGGGAATGTATAGAATGCCATAATCCGCACGGCACTGAGTTTAAGAATTTCACTTTCGACACACGCGCACAATTGTGTTTCCGCTGTCATGATGAAGCTGAAGTTATGGCTTCTGCCGGAGAATATGTACACTTCCCGGTGGCCAAAGGTGAATGCCTTTCATGCCATGAACCTCATGAATCAAACCTTGCCTATCATTTAAAAAGAGACACAATCTCTGATTTATGTATGGGCTGTCATACCAAAACAACTACAGAGTATGAGTTCCTGCATGAACCATTTGAATCCGGTGACTGTAATGCATGTCATGCGCCGCATGTCTCTGAACACAAGGGGTTGCTGTTTGAAGGCGGCAAAGATTTATGCCTCATGTGCCACGAGGTTAGAAAGGAAGAATTTGAAAGAAAATATGTTCACGAACCTGTAGGAAAAGACTGCAGCATCTGTCACGACCCGCATGGATCAAATGCTATTGCGCACCTTAGAACTTTAAAAGATAAAGATGGGAAATATATCCCATACAAGAAACCTCTTACTGAATCATGCCTTAACTGTCACCGCAAGCTTGACCCACAGGTTGCAGATCAGATTGAAAATTCAAAGGTTACCCATAAACCTGTTCAAGACGGCAAGTGTACTGAATGCCATACTCCTCATTCTACAAATTTTACTAAACAGCTTAAGGAACAGCTTAAGGACATCTGTTTTAAGTGCCATCCAAAGATCAAAAAAATTCTTACAGAGAGACTTTTCAAACACGGCGCAACCAAGACTAACGGTTGCGCCCAGTGCCATTTAGTGCATGGTTCGAATCGAAAAAAGCTTTTACGAGCTCAATATTCGCAGGAATACCAGGGCAAATATGATCAGAAAAAGTTTGAGTTATGTTTCGGCTGCCATAATGTCAAGACAATTGAAGAAAAGGTAAGTTTAAGTACCGGGTTTAGAAACGGATCAAAAAATCTCCATTTTGCGCACGTTAATCGAGGGGATAAAGGCAGATTCTGTATCACATGTCACGAAACACATGCATCAGACCAGGAGAAACACATCCGGAAGAACCTGACCTTTAAAAAGAAATTCAAGATTACTATTGAATTCACCAAAACTGCTACAGGCGGTGGGTGTGTGGTTGGATGCCATAGGCCACGCAAATATGACAGGGACAATCCTGTAAAGTTATTAGTCAAATAATAAATAAAGGATCGACTTTCATGCAACATGAGAATGCTATATTTAAAACATTGAAATACTATGTTTACTCAACAATTTTCCTTATTTTACTGATCAGTCCACTCGTCACTCATGCGGAGGAAAATCCGACACTTCAAAACTTTAACTATGGAGAAATATTACCATCATTTCAGCTTAAACAGTTGTCAAGTGCTTCGACAGAAGTGTTTACGCCTGGAGAAGGAAAGCCTACCCTTTTATTATTTTTTTCTATACGGCCCGATTTCAGAAAAAAAAGAGCACTTCCCTTACTATCTGCATTGGCAGACATTTCTTCAAAGTATAAAAATAAAATAAAAATTGTTGGGATTTATTGTGATAATAAGCTGCAACAAACGGTTTTAAAATACATGGAATCCAGCACCGGAAAAATTAAGCTTTTAGCAGATCCCCCAAAAGACGTGTACAACAAATATGGTGTCTTTATGATGCCCTTGGCGGTTATGACAAATGCTGAAGGCGAGCTGCATGAGGTTATTCCATATACATACAATATCCGTGAGCTTATTGATGGAAATTTCAAGCTGCTTCTCGGAGAATGGACCCCCGACCAGCTACAGTCATCATTGAAACCCAAAAAGTTTAAAACATTATCTGAAGATGAGAAAGAATACGTTCGCAGAGTAAATTATGGCCGTATTATGTTATCCAAGAAAATGCACAGCCAGGCGATTCGTGAATTTTCTACCGCGGTTAAAATTCAACCAAAGGCAATTGAGGCCTATGTTGAACTTGGTTTTGCCTATAACACAGTTAAAGAATGGAAAAAAGCTCTTGAGGCCTTCAAAAAGGCGCAATCAATAAACAATGAGTCTGATGAAGCTCTCGCAGGTCTCGGGCTGGCTTACTTTGGCCAGGGCAATACCAACCAGGCGAAAGCAGAGCTGGAGAATGCCTTTATCGCCCCGGATCCAAAACTGGATGTGATAATAGCCCTGGCTGAAATATATGAAAATGAAGGTAATAACATCAAGGCAAACAGGCTTAATAAATTAGCTATTAAACGCTTAATGACTCTATATGAGCAGCGTTGGAAATAATTCGTATTTAGACGTAAGTCCAAGGATCATATTAGAACGATTGTAGTTGAATAATGGAAAGAGGTATAAATATGCGCCTCGACAGAATCACGCAATTACTCATCACTATTCTTCTTGTTTTTTCAATAAGCCTTTCAGCAAGTTTTGCCTTCGCCCTTGATGACGAAGAAACCAAAGAAGAAGTTTCGATAATCTGGTCCACTGTAGACCATTACACTTGGATTTATCAGGCAGATGACCGCCCTCTTTCAGAGTTCACTTTTCTTATTAACGGTTCAACGGATAAAGAAAAAATTCATGCAACAAAATACAAGGAAAGTCTGCATGTTATCTTTTCTTTAAATTATGAGAAAAACACTGTTGAAATAAAATATGCAAGTGAAATTCTTTTAAAAAAAGAAGTCCACTATTACCCGGCTTTCGAATCTGAACTTGTTCTAGGAGACGCTATATTAGAGCCGTTTCACACTGCAGAAAATGAGGCTTCCTGCAGCGGAACCTCCGGGTGTCACAGAATGACAGTGGAACCCTCAGACATAGAGCACACCGACATAAAATCTACTGATAAAGAGCAAGCCGACATAAACATTGCCGCCAAAGTGCTTGCCGCAAAAATGCTTGCCGCCAAAATGCTTGCCGACAAAAGGCTTGCCAAAAAAATGCTCACCAACAAAGCATTTGCAGATAAAATTCATGCCGACATAAAGCTTGCCGTCGAAAAGCTTGTTGATAAAGAGCTTGATGATGAGAAGTTTGACACTATAAAGTTTACCGGCAAAAAAAAACAAATATGCTACCAGTGTCATTTTCGTAAATTCGATAAATACAAATATCTTCACAAGCCCGCTGCAGAAGAATGGCGATGTCTACTTTGCCATGATATGGAGGCGAGAGAAACGGATAGTTCCCCTGATGCTCCAGTGCGTTTTACTATTGAAAACCCTGAAGAGGTTGCTTCCTTATGTTATAAATGTCATGAAATATTACATGAATATATTGATTCGCAGGAATATATTCATGGTCCCATTGGCATGGAGGGTTGTACTATGTGCCACAGTCCGCATGGTTCTACGCAAAAAAAACTGCTTCATGACAATGCAACGACTCTCTGTGTAAATTGTCATGAAGCCCAGGATATGCTGGAATTGCCTGTAGTGCATGAAGTGATAAAACAAAAGGGCTGTGTTGCATGCCACAATCCACATGCAAGTCCTTATCCGATGCAACTCAGGGAGGACATAACTAAACTCTGTTATACCTGCCACATAAAGATTGGCAAATTGAAAAACAATCATCCAGTCCAGGGACATCCTTCATTTATAAAAGAGGAACCTCCTTCAGACGATTATATAATATCATGTATTAAATGCCATTCGCCTCACGCTTCTGAATATGACAAATTATTGCCAGCGGAAGAGTTTATGATGGTATGCATTATTTGTCATAATTACGGAGGTATGTAGCTTTCTAAATCGCAGAGTATATGCAAAGCAGACAACTGGTCTACCATCAGAGTAATCTATTATGTTAAGTAGTTTTTTTACAGCCTATCTTTCTAACCCTTTAAAGCTGGTCAAACACCCTTGTATTTCAAATTCTTGCCGGCGATATATTGACATGTCTGAGAAAGATTATAGATTTGTCGTCCTGCTGGCTTTTTTCATGCTTGGTATATTTCATGGCTGTGGTAATACCGCACACTGTGCAGAGAATGATAGCGGTTTAATTAATATTGCACCAAACAGTAAACTTCCATCTTTCAAACTGCCAGACTTCAAAACAAGAAAGCCGTTAACCTTAAAGACTGATTCCGGCAAACCAACTATAATTACCTTTTTTTCACTCATTCCACCTTATCGTGAGAAAAGATCGCTCAATCTTCTGGAAATTCAAGCCAAACTGGATAATCAGTTTGATGACAAAATTAATTCTGCAGCAATTTTCTCTGATGACCAGAATTCCGCTGCATTGCACCGGTATATTGATGACGGATTGATTAAAGTAAAGATTTGGGACGATTCGGCGCGAAAGCTATACAACAAATACGGCATATACATGATGCCTATTTCCGTATTGCTTAATTCAGAGGGTAATTTGCATGCGGTAATCCCATATACAGAGGAGCTAAAGGAGTTAATAACCACAAATATCAGGTACTTGCTCGGTGATTTGACTAAAAACCAATTGAAATCTTCTTTGCAACCAAAAGCAAATATTACCCTGTCAAAAGAAGAAAAAGAGTATGTTCGCAGAGTTAATTATGGCCGGGTTATGCTGGCAAGGAAAATGTATCCTGCAGCTATACGTGAATTTTCAACAGCCGCTAAAATAATGCCTGATTCAATTGAGGCTTTAATTGGATTGGGAAATGTACAACTCAAAGCAAAAAAAATTAAAAAGGCCGAGTTATATTTTAATAAAGCACTGACTATAAATAAGGATTCTGATGAGGCATTGTCAGGATTAGGAACATGTTTGTACAGGCAAGGTAAACTTAAAGAGGCACTACCGATTTTAGAAAGTGCCTTTATTGCAGAAAAACCTTCATTGAATGTAATCGTTGCTTTAGCTGATATTTATGAACAAAAAGGAGATATCAAAAAAGCTGTGCGATTAAACAAGCTTGCAATATCAAGACTTATTAGCCAGGATTAACTCATCACCACAACTCTCACACATACAAACTCTACTTTGAAAGCACCATGTCATGCTGGGGCAATTAGGGTAAGATTCTGCCGCGGTATTTCAATTATAAAATACACATACGGTTATATTTGAGCAGAAGTAACCGTTAAAGTGATCAGGCGCCAACAGTCTGATTTCTACCACCTTCTTTTGCTTTATAAAGAGCATTGTCAGCAGCTTTCAAGACAGTATCATAATCAGAACCATGGGCTGGATATGTAGCGGCACCAAGAGAAATTGTCAGTTGAAAGACATGCTCATTGTATTTAATGCGTAGATCATTTTCGACACATTGACGAATAACTTCAGCACGTTCAACAACCTTTTCGATGTGTTGACCGGGAAGAACCACAACAAATTCTTCACCACCGTATCGACAAACGACATCACTTTTCCTGACATTTTTGGTTAAGTTTTTGGCGAGTTCCACCAGAACAATATCACCGGCCTCATGACCGTAAGTATCATTAAATTTCTTAAAGAAATCGACATCAAGAATGATGACTCCAACAGGCTTGTTATCACGTTCTGCGGCCTTAAACTCCCTAGAAAGCGTTTCTTCCATATAGCGCCTGTTGTAAAGACCTGTTAGTCCGTCATGGACAGAGAGATTTTGCAGACGTTCACGTAATTTTAAATTGGCCATTGCCATGGCAAGATGATCTGTAACTGAAGTTGCGAGACGCTGCCAGTTTTCAAGTAGATTTTCCTTATCCTTGCCCTCAATGCCATAGTCATATTTGTCAAAAACAAGATAAATCATACCTAAAATATTATTCTGACCCAGTAAAGGCATACAAAGAGAAATATGACGATCGAGAGGGCTAATATGAGAACACATCGTACCCTGATTGGCACTGTCACTCAGTATTATCCTGTTCTTCAACAATGAAATACAGTCTTCATTATTAATAGTTTGCGGAGTAATTGGGTAATCTCCCCATGTGATAACTGATTCAAAGATTTGTTCTCCTGTATCGGCCATATACAATGCACCTGAAGCCTTGGAAAACAGCTCTGATAAAGAACTTGAGACTATCTGATAAGTTTCGTCAAGTCTTCGGCAGGCTTGAAGTTTTTCCGCCAGCTGATTCAACTGGGTAACTTCCCAGTTATGATGTGCCAATTTTCCAACAGTTGAGGTCAAATCCTGGTTCGCAAGATTAAGTTCTTGGGTTCTTTCCATTACCTTCTGGTCAAGTTCTTCGATGTAAGTCCGTAATCGACCGACCATACTATTAAAGGATTTAGCCAAAAAGCTTATTTCGTCATTACCTTGAACATCGCTCTTTGCGGTGAGATCACCATCTTCAACCTGGCCGGCAACGATGGATAATTTACGAATAGGTAAAAGAAGTTTTCCCATCATGACTGAAACCAGCAGAATTGACAGAACAACAACAAGAACGGAAATTGTTAAAATATTGTTACGAAGTTTATTAGAACTGGCATTCAATTCTGCTGTTTCAACTGAAGCAACTATATACCAATCAAAACCTTCAACATAGCGGACCCAATTGATCATGTCGTGCAATTGACCACCAACTCCAGAGGACGTGCTGGCTTTAAACTCGAGTTTAAGATCATCGGTATTACTTGCTGCGATCAGGTCATCAACTAGTTTGTTTTTTGTAACTGGATTAATAACTGTCGACATGTCGGAATTATCTAGATCCGACTCTGGATGGATTATAATATTCTCCCAAGAATCAAAAATATACATGTATCCGGTGCGGGCGATAGTGATGTTCTTGATTATTTCACGTAATTCCTCAATCATCTTTTCCTTTCGGACTAAGATTTCTGTTTCAAGTGCATCAATATAAATCTCTGAGCCAATTACCCACTCCCATTCTGGGAAAACACGAGCGTAGGACATTTTTTCAGCTGGGAGATCATTATCAAGTCGCTGAGACCAGAAAGAATGGTAGCCTTCTTCTTTTTCAATTGCCTGTTGTATAAGGGGAGTTAAAATATAATTTCCAAAGACATCTCGGACTTCAGAATAATCTTCCATATTCATTTTAGGGTCAGGATGAGACAAGTAAAAACCGTTGTAATCAGCTACCCATATGTAATCATTATTACCGTAACGAAAGTTCCTAAGATCTTCCAAGGTCGACCATTGCGATTGATCTTCAGTGATAAGGCCGCTTCTTGTTTGCGCATATTTGTTTTTAAGGTAGGTCTCGGTAAATAAAATGATATTTTTTAGTTCTCTTCTATAAGCAGAAATTACAGATTTCTTATACGCTTCGGTCGAAGAATAGTTTGATTTAATCAACTCATGGATATTATGCAGATTGGTATAAACCGCTTTTTCTTCCAGGGAGTAAACAAGGTCTTTCAGGAACGGGACAGCAAAGAGAGATACCGCCAAGGCAAAACCCAACACGGTAAGGACGATAGGGGCAACAAACCTCCTGAATAAAGGTGATGTGAAAACACTGCCACGAAACTTATTGTTTTTTTGATTATTCATTATTGAGATTAATAGAGGGTAAGTTGATTACTATTATTGAAATTACAGTAAGTTAAACATATATACAATATATTTTTCAATAACTATAATTGCTATAAAGTTAGAATGTTTATTTTTATACTTCGGAACTTGTAAGATCTTTATTTAGCAATATCCCAAATCTCATAATAAAGTTTGTTATGACTATTATCATAAACGAATGGATCATATACATTAATTATTCTAAGAGATTCTTTTATCGAGATTCAATGAGTCAATGTAATCCCTCCAGCTGATTATATAAATAACACTTTCGAAACCAACACGTCCCCGGAGATTTACACTAAAAAGTAGTAAATTCAAACGACTATACTGCTTATTTGAAAAAAGTATTGCTATTTTACAAAAATCGGCTATCCTAGCGTGCAAGTTGCGCAGTCGCTCATTGTACATAAGGAATTACATAAAGTTTACCGCACAATCCTCAGGAAGAGGGAGTGCGGTTTTTTTTTGGGAAGACGATGAAGACTGCAGGCCGCTTATCATGTGATAATCCGGTCGTTTATTATTTAAGCGGTTCCTGTAGGAATCGCGCACAAGAGGAGTAGTTCAAAATGGCAGAAGGTACAGTTAAATGGTTTAATGATTCTAAAGGCTTTGGTTTTATTGAGCAGGACAGCGGATCTGATGTATTCGTTCATCACTCAGCTATTCAGATGGAAGGCTTTAAGTCCCTTCAGGAAGGAGCTCGTGTAACCTTTGAAATTGTTGATGGTCCAAAAGGTCCGGCAGCAGATAAAGTAGTGCAGCTGTAAAAACTGATACGATATTTTTGAAAGCCCCGCTTGATGCGGGGCTTTTTTTTACGTTTTCCACAAACAAATTCTTTACAAGCCACAAGAAATAGCCTTGTGGTTTTATTATTTTAATAAGGAAAGATCATGATCAACGCATCCAACGTCGCTCTGTCTTATGGTAAAAGAGTAATTTTCAAGGACGTTAATATAAAATTCACCCCCGGCAATTGTTATGGACTCATTGGTGCCAATGGGGCAGGCAAATCCACCTTTCTCAAGATACTGGCCGGCGATATCGAGCCAGATAAGGGCGAAATATCCAAGGGCAAAAAGCAGCGTATTGCCGTTCTCAACCAGGACCAGTTTGCCTTTGATGAAGAAACTGTCTTCAATACCGTCATCATGGGTCATAAGAAACTGTACAAGGTCATGGCCGAACGTGAGGCTATCTATGCCAAAAGCGAATTCACCCAAGAAGACGGCATCCGCTCAGGAGAACTGGAAGCTGAATTTGGCGAAATGAATGGGTATGAAGCTGAGTCCGAGGCAGCAGTACTGTTAAGCGGACTGGGTATTTCCGAGGAAATGAGTAGTAAGAAGATGAAAGAGCTGGAAGGCGGCGACAAAGTTCGGGTCCTTCTTGCCCAGGCGCTGTTCGGAAATCCTGATATTCTCCTGCTTGACGAACCGACCAACCATCTGGATCTGCAATCCATTGCCTGGCTGGAAGATTTCCTTTCACGTTTTCAGAATACCGTTATCATCGTTTCCCATGACCGGCACTTTCTCAACCAGGTATGCACCCATATGGCAGACATAGATTACGGGAAAATTCAGGTATACGTTGGTAATTATGATTTCTGGTATGAGGCAAGCCGGCTCCACTTCAGGCAAAAAGAAACAGAAAGTAAAAAAGCTGAAGCCAAGGCAAAGGAATTGAAAGAATTTATCCAGCGCTTCAGCTCTAACGCATCAAAGGCCAAGCAGGCAACGAGCAGGAAAAAACTCCTGGAAAAACTCACCATCGAAGATATGCCGATCTCTTCCAGAAAATATCCCTACATTGTTTTTCAACCGGAGCGGCCATGTGGCGATGTTATTCTTGAAATCAATGGACTCTCCAAGACAATTGACGGGGTGCAAATGTTTAAGGATCTCACCCTCACAGTTAATAAAGGGGACAAAATTGCATTTGTTGGAATGAACAGTCTTGCGAAAACAACCCTGTTTCAAATCCTCGCCGGAGAAATTGAACCGGACGGCGGCAGCTTTCGCTGGGGTGTTACCATAAATTCCGCCTATTTTCCAAAGGAAAACAGTGATTATTTCGATAATGACGAGCTGGATCTTATAAGCTGGCTAGGTCAATTTGCCCCAGAAAACTCAGACCAAAGTTTCCTAAGAGGATTTCTTGGCAAGATGCTTTTCTCCGGAGAAGAAGCCATGAAAAAAACATCGGTTCTCTCCGGTGGCGAGAAGGTACGGTGCATGCTTTCAAAAATGATGCTTTCCAGTGCCAATGCTCTCATTCTTGATGAGCCTACCAACCATCTTGACCTGGAATCAATTACAGCCCTCAACGATGGACTTATGTCATATTCCGAAGTCGTTCTGTTTTCAAGCCACGACCATCAGTTCATTTCCACACTGGCCAACAGAATAGTTGAACTCAAACCGGACGGATTCATCGACGAAATGATGGGCTTTGATGATTATCTCTCCAAAAGTAAAATTGATTTTGGTGAAAACAGCTTAATGGAAAACCAGGCCGCATAAAAAACAATCTTGTTTTATTAATAATATAACTGCAGATTGGCAGACGGGACTTTATCGACTCACCTTCAGATTCCTAAAAAAGAAACAACTCTCTGAGATCCTTAAAATACTGTGAACTGCAGATTACAATAACCCTTTCCCCTACCTGTATTTGAGTATCTCCAACAGCCGGGACCCACTCATCGTCACGGAACACGCTGCCGATGATAATTTTTCCGGAGATTGCCGCATGAAGCTGGGAAAGAGGTCTGCGGGTAATAGGGGAGTCGGGCGGTGCTACCAGGTCAACAACCTCGGCGTCGAAGCCATGCAGATGCGAAAGGGACAGTAATTCGCTGCGTCGTATAAAGGTGATTATTTCATTGCCGGCCAGTATCTTTTTGTTAAGAGCGATATCTGAACCGCTGGTCGAGGCTAGAACCTGGTAATCTTCTTTGGTAACCAGGGAGATTGTTTTCCGGTGCGTAATTGCCAGTTCTTTATCCTCCTGCATGCTCATCAGGTGTTTAGCCAGCATGCAGCTCATGATATTGGTTTCGTTATCTCCTGTTGCAGCTATAAAGGTATCCATGTCCAAAAGTCCTGCAGCCTGCAACACTTCCTTGTCCGATCCATCGCCAAGGAGTACCTCGGTATCCATTAACTTGGCAGATAACTCTTCGGCCCGTTTTTCGTCCTTCTCGATCAATTTAACCCGCATAGTTTTGCCCAGTAGCTCAGCGACGCGGCTGCCCACCATGCCTCCACCAAGTATCAATACACGGTAACGGCGTTGTAGCTTGACACCTGTCAGTTTCAGCAGCTTTTGCAAGTCTTCCCTGGCCGCCATTATCAGCACTTGGTCCTGGGGTAAGATCCTGTTGTTGCCGCCGGGAATTATGGTACTGATCCCGCGGGCTATGGCAACTACACGGAAGGGGAATTCACTATGATTCTGAGCAATTTCTATGAGACTTTTATTGGCAAGAGGCGATTTAGCATCGATGCGTGTCGCCATCACCTGCACCTGGCCCATAGCCACATCTATAATTTCGTTACCGGCAGTTCGTTTGATCAACCTGACAATCTCTTTGGCAACCAACTCTTCCGGATGAATGAACAGGTCAATTTTGAGTTCTTCGGCACTTATTAAGGAGTCTTCGTTGCCAAAATCTTTGGAACGAACTCGGCAGATCTTCTGGGGTATGCCGAAATGGTCGGCGATGCGTGCACCCATCATGTTCAATGCGTCTTTATTGGTCACGGCAATCATGTAGTCCATTTCTTCGGCATTAGCTTCTTTCCAGTGGTCGATGCTAAGAGCGGAGCCCATTATAAACCTGGCATCCATATTGCCGTCTGCATGACTGATGAGTTTGGGGTCTGGTTCAATGGCGGTAACTGAAAATCCCTCATGTTGCAGCCGCTTGGCGAGATAAAACCCCATTCCTCCAAGGCCAAGGATAAGAATATTTTCCTGTTTTGCGTTTGCTTTATTTCCAAACATGGCGATTGTTTTCCCTTAAACCGATTTATTGATGACTTTCAAAATATGTAACATTTCATGCCTATTTCTTCCAGAACGACGGGTAAAACACCACAAGCGCTGAAAACATTTCCAGGCGTCCTACCAGCATATTCCAAGCCAGGAACCATTTCCCAGTATCAGAAATAAAAGCATAGTTATCCGACGGTCCAACCTCACCGAAACCGGGGCCGATGTTCATCAGCGCTGCGATCACCGAGCTCATTGCCGTGACATAGTCCATGGAGTCGACCAGCACCATAAAGCAGCCGCCAAGCAACACCATGAAGATATTGACGATAAAATAACAGATTGCCAGGTCAATGATAGACGAGTCCACCGGCCGTTGATTGAGCCTCACCGAGACCACCGCCATTGGTTGGAAAAAGATCTTGCGGACAGAGGCGTACATGAATTTACAGATAAGTACATAATGGACCACTTTAATACCACTGGTGGTCGAGCCGGCACAAGCGCCAATAAAACAGACCGCATAAAGAAACATCTGTGCACCTTGGGGCCATAGTTCATAGTCCGCTGTACCGAAACCGGTTGTGGTCAACAGGGATATGACCTGAAAGGTGCCGTAACGTATTGAATCCATAGCACCGTAAGTATTATGTTGCCACAGGATAATCGATACTGCTACGCAGAAAAAAAGGATAAAGCCAACATACCATCGGAATTCGGTATTTATCCTGAGCGAATGCCAATCACCCCGCATCATCTGATAAAAGAGGATAAAGGTCATACCGCCAAGAAACATGAAAAGGATGGTAATCCAGTCAAAGTAGGCACTGTTATAATGGCCGATACTGGCGTTTTTGGGCGAGTACCCCGAGGTGGAGACCGTGCCGAATGCTGTGCACATGGCATCAAACATTGGCATATCACCCAGCCAAAGAAGTAATATCTGCAGCAGGTTAAGGCCAAGGTAAATCAACCAGAGCATAATCATTGTATCCTTGTTGCGGGCCTTGAACTTTTCCTTGGTGATCACCTGACCGGGACTTGACTCGGCCCGAAACAATCGCAGGCCACCCATTCCTTTGGGCAGGAAGATGATAGTAAGTGTCAGAAAGCCCATGCCGCCCAGCAGGTGGGTTTCACTCCGCCAGAACAACAGGCCGTGAGGAACCGACTCGATGTCGGTGAGGATAGTTGCACCGGTAGTGGTATACCCGGACATCATCTCAAAGAAGGCGTCTGTAAAGGTGGGGATTGCCCCGTGGATCATGAAAGGCAGTCCTGACAGCGCCGAGACCAGCATCCAGCCAAAAACTGCTATAAAAATACCGTCTTTTATATTCAACTCTTCCTCGGTACGGCAAAAATACCAGCAGGGAAGGCCGATACCGATGGTAATCAGGGCGGAATATATTATAGGAAGAAGGTCCGCCTCACCGTAATAAACCGAGCAGATTGCCGGAGCAAACATGGAACTACCGGTAACTATTAGTAATAGTCCCAGCACATGTATGATTGAGGTAAAATGCATAGGCAATTGGAGTGAAGAGCAAAAGGAACCGTAATTATTTAATAATCCTTTTGTGTTATGAGGTCAGCTCACCAGAATTTGCTGAAATTGATTCTCGCTCCTTTTAAAGGTCCTCTTTAATAGCTTTTTAATGCTCGAAAGTCAAGTTTTTCATGGTCACATATTTTTTTTTGTTTATTTATTTCATGTAGTTAGTATTTAGAGTTTATAGAATATACCCTGAAAAAACAGCTGATAAATTATATTTAATTCAGTTGGTCATAACTATTTTTTAATTTGTCTTTCTTGTTATAGTAACTCCTAATAGTGAAAAGACGATCCATTTATGAATACTGTGTCCAACCAGTTTCAGAACAAGATCCAATATAACTTTCGGTTATAACGATAAACTTTCAATACGATGAAAATATTATTCACTATAATCCGTATTTATCTCATTTTTGTCTCGTTAATTGGTTTATTATTCGGACAGGTATTTTACGGAAAACATATTACTCCTGTGATCATTGCATGCTTTTGCGGCATTCTTGCGGGTGTTTACAGCGGTGAAAAGTATAAGAATGATAAGAGAACCAGGAAACTTTTAAAAATAATCTGTTTGGGAGGCCTCATGGGAGTCTTTCTGGACGCGAATGGATATTACAGTAATAACGTTTCCGGCAATGAATATGCCTGGGAACTGATAGTTCCATTTTGCACAGGTCTGATCATAATCCTGTATAAACAGTTTTCGTTATCGGATCAGATTATTGAATAATAATTTATCTCTTTGGAGGAAAAGATTTGACAACATAGTTACTCCACCCTCGATAATCAAGGTATTCGGAGTAGATGGTGCAAAGCTGTAAGGCAGTATTTGCTTTCAGCCCAATTACAAAAAGGGATTTGTGACGAATAAAGTCGCACATCCCTTTCGATTTCAGTCCTCGAACACCTCCGGTGTGTGACGCACAATTTCCGCGTCAACAAGGTAAATAACATCCTCGGCGATATTGGTTGCCAGGTCTGCTATACGTTCAAGGTGGCGGCCAGCGGATATGGAATGAAGAATACAATTTATGTGATCAGGGTTTTTCTTGATCACCTCTTTAATATTTGCATACATTGCCCGGTTGTATTCGTCCACCTCGTCATCTTCGGCTCTTATCCTATGGGCAAGCGTGACATCCATATGTACAAGCGCATCAATGCTTCTGGTAAGCATACTTTCAACTTTTGTTGCCATTTTCTTGATATCAAAAGGGATTTCAATTTCTTTGCAGGTCGCTAAAAACGCACCGCGCTCGGCTATATTAACAGCAATATCACCGATTCTCTCAAGTTCGTTGTTTATCTTGAGGACTGCGATAATGAAACGGAGATCGATGGCAACTGGCTGGTAGAGTGCCAGTATTTTGAGACAGTGCTCTTCGATATCAACCTCCATCTGGTCGATATCCGAGTCTGCATCAATGACTACATTTGCAAGCTTTTCATCACGGTTTATTATCGACAGGGTGGCTTTAATTACCCGGTCCTCTATCTCACCGCTCATGGTGATAACCTTGTTTTTCAGGTTATCTATATCTTTCTGCAGGTGTTTGAACATTTTTTCATCTCCACTGCTTGAAGGTTATCAGTGCCGTCAATACAATTTATTCAGCTGTAAATGTTTGCAGCACTTTATTGTTCGAAAACATACAGATTCATTAACTATAAATAATTATCCGGAATTGGCAAGATGGAAGCACGAAACCGGTTTCAATTATTATTAAGCAGGTATTTTTGTAGAGAATGTAATTAAATTGATGTAAGTAGCTTCTCAGAATAGCTGTTTGTTCTAACACTGAAAAAGATCTTCAATTGCTGTTATAGAATGTTTACTGTTTAAAATGTTCTGATATGAATATTCTTTAGATCAGTTTTAGTGGGCTTTTCAGTAAATGTAAATTTGGATGCTTTTTTTCTTAAGTATTTATGGTCTCGTAAGAATTCCGTAAATTGTTAAGATGTCATCAATAAAATATATAAGGTTGAGCCCTTGACGCCATCTTTCCTGATAATTCTCCTGTTGGCCCTGAGCGTGTTCGGATACCATGCCGGACGGCGGCGTGCGTTGTCGGTTGCCGGTGAGGCCGATGCTCCTAAACTCCACTCACGTCCTGTCTATTACGGCATTCTAACTGCTCTCTGGTGCGGTATCCCGGCAATGATTCTTTTTGTTTTCTGGCTGGCATTTGAACCTGCAATTATCACAAATATTGTTGTTGCTGAATTTCCAGCTGAGATTAAAAATCTTCAAGAGAGCCGACTGAATCTTGTAATCAACGATGTGAAGAATCTGGTGGAAGGTAATATTGTCTCAAGTGAAACTAAAACCTGGCTGCAAAGCGCTGCGGACCACTATAAAGATCTGCAGGTTGTCAGCAAAGCTGCACTGGCAGTAATTGCTCTCTCGCTGGCAATTATTTGCGCGTTGGTTGTCTGGAGGAAGATTTCTCCGCAACTTCGGGCCCGAAACCACGTTGAACGTATATTTAAATATTTCCTGATAGCATGCTCGACCTTTGCTATTTTTACGACCATTGGCATTGTTTTATCCGTCCTTTTTGAAGCGGTGCGCTTTTTTAAGGTCATTCCAATAACCGATTTTCTTTTCGGATTGGATTGGAGTCCTCAGATGGCGATTCGTGCAGACCAGGTAGGCTCATCTGGGGCTTTTGGAGCCATCCCGGTTTTCATGGGGACATTAATGATTTCAGCGATCGCTATGCTGGTGGCGGCCCCCCTGGGACTTATGGCGGCAATTTACCTATCTGAGTATGCCGACATAAAAATAAGGGCGGTAGTAAAGCCGCTGCTTGAAATTCTGGCAGGCATTCCGACCGTTGTTTATGGTTTTTTTGCAGCACTTACTGTAGCACCATTTATACGAAACACCGGTTCGCTAATAGGAATGGACGTTTCATCGGAAAGCGCTCTTGCAGCTGGTCTTGTTATGGGCATCATGATCATCCCATTTGTGTCATCACTTTCGGATGACGTTATTAATGCTGTGCCGCAGTCCATGCGTGATGGCTCATACGCACTTGGTGCCACTAACAGCGAGACAATAAAACAGGTTGTTATCCCTGCTGCCCTGCCAGGGATAGTTGGCGGAATTCTTCTGGCTGTATCCCGGGCCATAGGTGAAACCATGATCGTGGTGATGGCTGCTGGTTTGACCGCCAACCTGACACTGAATCCTCTGAAGACGGTAACGACTGTTACAGTGCAGATTGTCACTTTGCTGGTGGGGGATCAGGAATTTGACAGCCCCAAGACTCTGGCCGCTTTTGCTCTGGGGCTGATGTTGTTTATCGTGACTCTAGTGCTGAATATTATCGCTCTGTTTGTTGTCCGAAAATACAGGGAACAATATGAATAATTCGGAATATAAACAAAAAGCTCTTGATAAAAGTTCTTCAGGCAGAACAATTGAGATGGTCAATAAAAGCCTGTCTCGCCGTTACAAGGCGGAGCGGCGCTTCAGGCGATATGGGCAGGTGGCCATTATTATCAGCCTCGGTTTTCTCTGCCTGCTGTTTATAAGTATTATCAGCAAAGGATACCCGGCTTTTTACCAGACATTCATCCAGATTGATGTTTTTTTAGATCCTGACGTCCTGCCCAAGGATAAACTGTCTACAGCTAATTATCCGGGCCTTATTAAAAAAAGCCTGAGCAGTGAGTTTCCGGAAGTGGAATTACGACGGGAAAAAAAACAGCTTTATGGAATGGTCAGCATTGGGGCTTACTACCAGATTCGAAAAATGGTTATGAAAAATCGGGACATGATTGGTACAACCCAGACTGTTTGGGTTCCTGTAGATGACGATATTGATATGCTGGCTAAGGGCCACATTGACCGCAATACTCCCGAGTTAGAACGGCGGGTCAAGGATATACAGCTTGCCTGGTTTGATCGGTGGGATAAAGCCGGGAAAATTAAGAAACGTTTTAATACAACATTTTTTACTTCGGGTGATTCCAGGGAACCAGAAATGTCAGGTATCTGGGGAGCCATGGCTGGTTCCCTTTATGTACTTGTTGTAACTCTTCTGCTTTCTTTCCCGATCGGGGTGGCGGCAGCTGTTTATCTTGAGGAATTTGCTTCAAAAAGCAGGTGGGTAGACCTTATTGAAGTTAACATTAATAACCTGGCTGCCGTGCCATCTATTGTTTTCGGACTTCTGGGTCTTGCTATTTTTATCAACTTTTTCGGGCTTCCCCGGTCTGCTCCCCTGGTTGGTGGTTTAGTCCTGACGCTTATGACCCTTCCAATTATTATTATCGCAAGCCGCGCAGCTTTGCAATCGGTGCCTCCCTCTATTCGTCAAGCGGCATTGGGTGTTGGTGCTTCAAAAATGCAGACGGTATTTCACCATGTTTTTCCACTTGCTCTACCCGGAATACTCACGGGTACAATAATAGGCATCTCAAGGGCCCTTGGGGAAACTGCACCACTGCTCATGATAGGTATGGTGGCATTTATAGTAGATGTTCCTGGCAGTTTTACAGACCCGTCAACGGTGTTGCCTGTGCAGATTTACCTGTGGGCAGACAGTCCGGAACGGGCATTTGTAGAACGCACTTCAGCCGCTATTCTGGTGTTACTTGCTTTGTTAATCGCCACAAATTTTCTAGCAGTTCTTCTACGGAACAGGTTTGAGCGCAGATGGTAAAATCTGATGGGCTCGTTGCAATTAATAGGAAATGAAAAATAACATGATAAGAATAATAGTTGTTTTGGCTGCAGCATTTACCACATTTACGTTTTGGACATGTACCCAGTCTGAATCCAGGAACTATGTGAGCATAGTCGGATCGTCTACGGTGTATCCATTTGCAGCAGTTGTTGCTGAACAGTTTGGCCGAACGACACGTTTCAGGACACCTATCCTTGAGTCTACAGGTTCGGGGGGTGGAATAAAGTTGTTTTGTTCCGGTGTGGGATTAGAGCATCCGGATATTGCCAATGCATCCCGTCGCATAAAGAAATCTGAAGTAGATCGATGCAGGGAAAACGGGGTTAATGAAATCATTGAAGTTAAAATTGGTTATGACGGTATTGTTCTTGCCAGTTCCAGAAAGAACCCGCCTATGAGTATTAGCCGGAAAGATATTTTTCTTGCGCTTGCCAAAGAAATACCAGATTTGTCCGGAGCTGAAAAACTCATAGCCAACCCGCATAAGACATGGAAAGATGTAAATTCTTCCTTGCCCGACACCAAAATAGAAGTTTTAGGGCCACCTCCAACCTCTGGTACACGCGATGCCTTTGTTGAACTTGCCATGGAAGGGGGTGCTAAAACTTTCAGCTGGATAAAAGACCTCAAGAAAAAAGATAAGAGCAGATATAAAGCGATATGTCATACTATCCGGGAAGATGGGGCCTTTATCGAAGCCGGTGAAAATGATAACCTTATCATCCAGAAACTGGAGGCGAACCCAGATGCCGTCGGCATATTCGGATTCAGTTTTTTGGAGCAGAATACCGATAAAATACAGGGGTCTAGCGTGGACGGCTTTGAACCGAATTTCGGAAGTATTGCCAAGGGTGATTACCCGGTTTCAAGGCCTCTCTTTATGTACGTGAAAAAGTCCCATGTCGGCGTTATCCCCGGCATAAAAAATTATATTGAAGAGTTTACCAGCGACAAGGCTTGGGGAGAGGACGGATATCTCGCTGATAAAGGTATGATTCCCATGCCAAAAGAGGAGCGTGAAAAGTATTACAATGATGCAAGGTATCTTGTCCCAATTGAAATAAAATAAATGGATTATTGAAGCCTCCGAAGATTATCGAAGAAGGTTTTGAATAAAATTCCTGAAGTAGGACATTAGATGGAAACAAATGAGAGCACCGGCCAGAAAGGATTTCAGACTGTCGGGGAAACCAAGGTAGAGAATCCCCGGATGACCTGCCGCGACGTGAATGTTTATTATGGCGATAAGCACGCTATCAAGCATGTGGGGATTGATATCGGGCGAAATCAGGTTATTGCCATGATAGGTCCTTCAGGATGCGGCAAATCGACCTTTATCCGCTGCCTTAATAGAATGAATGACACAATACCACGCTGCCGGGTAACAGGTGAAATTTTACTGGATGATACCAACATTTATGATCGTGATATTGATGTTGTTCCCCTCCGGGCCCAGGTGGGTATGGTTTTTCAGAAGCCCAACCCTTTTCCCAAATCTATTTATGATAATGTAGCTTACGGACCGCGCATCCATGGCCTGGCCCAAAACAAAGCGGAGCTTGATGAATATGTTGAAACTTCATTGAAAAGGGCCGGCCTCTGGGAAGAAGTAAAGGACCGGCTCGACCATTCCGGAACGAGTTTATCAGGCGGTCAGCAGCAGCGCCTGTGTATTGCTCGAACCATCGCGGTAAGCCCTGAAGTGATACTGATGGATGAGCCATGTTCGGCACTAGACCCGATCGCTACCGCCAAAATTGAGGGATTGATTGATGAACTGCGGACGCATTACACGATCGTTATTGTAACGCACTCCATGCAGCAGGCGGCGCGGGTGTCGCAGCGAACTGCATACTTTCACATGGGCGATCTGGTTGAGGTCGGAATAACCGACAAAGTCTTTACAAATCCCCGTCACAAACTGACAGAAGATTATATAACCGGGCGTTTCGGTTAGATTTAACGAACCATATATTCAAGTATATTTGTATGGAGGCGTATTATTATTTACTCCGTCAATATCTGAATAATGAGATGTCTGTTCCGTTGATTGAGTAACTGTTTGCGAAATTGAAAACTTTATAGTAAGGAAAGTGTTTTGAAGTCGCTGTAATCTTACTGAAAAATAAGCCGGTAGAAGGAGAGAGTATGAGCCAGAAAAAAATCCTGTTACGTGAAGATGAGATGCCTACCCAATGGCAGAATATTGTTCCCGATATTCCAGGAGGGATGCAGCCTCCGCTTGACCCCGAAACAAAACAGCCTGCAGGTCCGGAAAAGCTGTCGCAAGTATTCCCAATGGGCCTTCTTGAGCAGGAGATGAGCGGAGAGCGTTGGATAGATATTCCTGAAGAAATCCTGGAGATATATAAAATCTGGCGACCCACTCCTCTGGTAAGGGCGGACAATCTCGAAAAAGCTCTTGGAACCAAGGCAAAGATATATTTCAAATATGAAGGCGCTTCCCCTGTCGGCAGCCATAAACCGAATAGCGCCGTCGCGCAGGCATATTATAACAAAAGAGAAGGTATCAAGAGGCTGGCCACAGAAACAGGCGCCGGCCAGTGGGGCAGCTCTCTTGCATTTGCAACTCACAAGTTCGGCATAGAATGCAAGGTGTATATGGTACGCGTTTCCTTTGACCAGAAGCCATACCGTAAAGCAATGATGCACACATACGGCGCCCAGGTTGTACCCAGCCCAAGCCCTGATACCGCCTTTGGGCGTTCAGTCCTGGAAAAAATGCCCGATACCCCGGGGTCACTTGGGATTTCTATTTCCGAGGCATTGGAAGATGCCGCAACTCGCGACGATACTAAATACGCCCTCGGTTCTGTCCTCAATCATGTTATCCATCACCAGACGATTGTCGGGCTCGAGGCAAAAAAACAGATGGAGAAAGCCGGAGACTATCCAGACGTTGTTATCGGTTGCTGTGGTGGTGGTTCCAACTTCGCAGGGATTGCCGTACCGTTTATCATCGATAAACTTGAAGGAAAAAATGTCAGATTTGTTGGTGTTGAGCCGGCATCATGCCCTACGATGACTAAGGGAAAAATCACCTATGATTTCGGTGATGTGGCACAAATGACACCGCTTCTCCCCATGTATACCTTGGGGCATGATTTTATTCCTCCCGGAATCCACGCTGGAGGACTTCGCTATCATGGTATGTCGCCCATCATAAGCGCCCTTATAAGGGACAAAATCATCGAGCCAATCAGTGTTCGCCAGCTTGAGTGTTTTGAAGCAGGTGTACTGTTCAGTCAGACAGAGGGAATCATCCCGGCGCCGGAATCCTGCCACGCAGTGCGGGCAGCTATCATCGAGGCGACTCGGGACCTGAATGAACCGAAAACTATTTTGTTTAATCTTTCAGGACATGGGTTGCTTGATCTTGCTTCGTATGAATCATATTTCAATGGTGAGCTGGAAAATTACGATTATCCAGCTGAGGCGGTTGAAGAGTCAATGAAGCATTTGCCGCAGATATAACGGGCAGATTAGTTTTAAAATTAAGGCGGCAGGGCTTTGGCACTGCCGCCTTTTTACTTTGTGGATGAAAATAGGTTGTGGGATGAAAACAGAAGTTCAAAGTATATTAAGAACCATAATATTCAACATATTGACCGTAATTATAGTGTCTACATTTCCCTCACATGCTTCTTCTGCAAATGTTGATCATATAGCAAAGATCGATGCGCTGGTGGAAAACGGCGGATATGCGGTTGATGGCGGCACAGGGTTTTCAGCGGCCCTGAATTCTGAAAAACAGTATATCCCTGCAAGTATTCTTAAAATTGCTACTGCTTATGCTGCCCTGCAGATCCTGGGGCCGGAGTTTAGATTTGAAACACATTTCTACCTTGATGATGTTGATAATTTATACATAAAAGGCTTTGGCGATCCATATCTGATCTCCGAAGAGATTAGAAACATTATTGCCTGTTTTAAAGGTCAGGGTATCAAACTTATTCAAGATATTATCATAGACGATTCAGCCTTTGAAATAGATGACGTGGAGCAGTTAAGTGGAGGAAGCGATAACCCTTACGATGCGTTAAATACTGCACTGGCTGTCAACTTCAACACAGTAAATATTCAAAAGGACAAAACAGGTAGGATATTGTCAGCTGAAGATCAGACACCAATACTCCCGTTAATGTTTAGCCTTGGCAAAAAATTACCATCCGGTAATCATCGAATTAATATAACCGTTAAGAATTCACCTCAAAATATCAGTACCCGTTATGCGGGTGAACTTTTCAGGGCGATCCAGCATGAATTAAAAATTGAGGGTGAAGGAAGCATAAAATCAGGAAAAGTCCCCGAGAATCTTGAGCCTGTCTACGTTCATCACTCTAGAACACTTCGTGAGATGATTGCACCCTTAATGCTGTATTCCAATAATTATATAGCCAATCAGATATTTCTCGCTTGTGGTTCTGCCGAAATGGGATATCCAGCTACATGGAAGAAAGCACGAAAGGTTATGGCACGTTTATTCCAAAAAGAATTGGGATTAACAGTCAAAGACATCAAAATTGTTGAAGGTTCAGGCCTATCCAGAGAAAATTTGATAACCCCAGCAGCCATGTTGGCAATATTGCGCGAATTTAAAGATAATGCAGATTTGCTGCCATTTGAAAAAGGTAGGCGAATTAAGAGCGGCACCCTAAAAGGAGTCTATTCGTACGCAGGTTATTTCAATAATAAAGAAAACCTGCAGAGATTTGTTTTAATACTGAACCAGAAAAAAAATGTACGCGATAAACTAATTGATCATATTGAAAAATATATCCGTGTACAGAAATTAAATGACTGACTCATATTAAATACACAGGAACCAAACTTCATGAATAAAAGTACAGAACGCGGTAAAGAAAAGGCAAATCTCTCTGCAGAAAATATAAATTATGAAGAGATTGAAAAAAGATTACTGGAAACAGCTGTTGATAAACGAATAGAATGTGCAGAGGCGTTTGCTCTAGCAGAATCTCTGGCTGTTCCCCCCCATGTTATTGGCAGAACGGCTGATAAATTAAATATCAGGATATGCAGTTGCCAATTAGGCTGTTTTTAGAATTTTAGACTGTGACACGATTTAAGCGTTCAGTTTCCTTAAATAGTGATTTGTTGTCTTTATGATAACCATTCTTAACTCTCTTATATCTTTATATTTTCTTAATTGACATCAGGTGAACAGTGACTATTAGTTTATGATTATATAGACACTTTACTGTTGATGTTAAGTGCACCTGTTTCTCGCACTTCTCCTATAATAGCGATACCGCCTTAAGGCTTATGCTTGAGGCTTATGATTGCGTTTGTTTTTTTCAATAATAGCAAATTGTTATTATTTAAATTGCAAAAAAAGGAGGTGCAGCATGGGTATATCGCGTCGAGATTTTCTAAAATATTCCGGTGGAACGGCAGTGGCTGGTTCTGTTTTAGGTCTTTCTCCGGAAGAAGTCAAAGCCAGGGAACGCGAAAACCGTATCAAAGGTGCAAACACCACTACAACAATTTGTCCATATTGTGCTGTGGGTTGCGGAATGATAGTTCACACCAAGCAAGGAAAAGTTGTGAATATCGAAGGCGATCCAGAGCATCCCATAAATACAGGCTCCCTATGTTCCAAGGGAGCTTCTTTGTTCCAAGTGGCCAATAATGAGAAGCGGGTAGAGAAGCCAATGTACCGTGCACCCGGTGCAGCAAACTGGAAGGAAGTTGAATGGGATTGGGCCTTGGATGAAATTGCCAAACGGGTTAAAAAATCAAGGGATGAAACCTTTGTTGAAACGAATAGCAAGGGTCAGGTTGTTAACAGGTGTGACGGTATTGCTCATGTCGGCAGCGCTGCACTTGATAACGAGGAATGTTATGTGCTGCAGAAGTGGCTCCGTTCCCTTGGACTTGTCTATATAGAGCATCAAGCTCGTATCTGACACTCCGCAACTGTTGCGGCTCTGGCAGAGTCGTTCGGACGTGGAGCAATGACGAATCACTGGATTGATATCAGAAATTCTGATGTAATCCTGATTATGGGCAGCAATGCTGCCGAAAACCATCCAATCTCTTTTAAATGGGTGTTGGAAGCCAAGGCACGTGGGGCAACGCTGTTAAGTGTTGATCCAAGGTTCACCAGGACCTCCGCCAAGGCGGATGTATTTGCACCTTTACGTTCCGGATCCGATATCCCGTTTATTGGCGGCCTCATAAATTATATCCTCCAGAATGATCTGCATCACAAAGATTATGTGCGTCTTTATACCAATGCTCCGTTCATATTAAATGACGGCTTCAAACTGACTGCAGAAAACAACGGCGTCTTTTCAGGATATGATCCTGACAAGCGGAAGTATAATAAAAAGGCCTGGGCATTTACCAAGGACTCAAACGGTATAGTAAACAAAGATGAAAGCATGACCCACCCCATGTGCGTTCTGCAGCAATTGAAAAAGCATTATTCACGCTATGACATGGAGACGGTCTCATCCATTACAGGAACTCCTGTCGATTTGCTGGAAAAAGTCTATAAAGCCTATGCCTCGACAGGTAAGGCTGATAAAGTGGCAACGATAATGTATGCCATGGGATGGACGCAGCATACGGTTGGTACGCAGAATATTAGGGCAATGGCCATAGTGCAGCTACTGCTGGGTAATATGGGTAGAGCCGGCGGCGGTGTTAATGCTCTGCGTGGAGAAAGTAATGTACAGGGATCAACAGATCATTGTCTGCTTTTTCATATTCTGCCCGGTTATCTTAAAACACCAAAAGCATCACAGCCGACACTTAAAGCATATAATGATAAGTATACCCCCAAAACGAGCGAGCCAAACAGTGCGAACTGGTGGGCGAACTATCCTAAATATTCCACAAGCCTTTTAATGGCTCATTATGGTGAAAACGCAACCAGTGCCAATGATTTTGGCTACAGCTGGTTACCGAAGCTGGATGATGGACAAAATGCATCGTGGCTCATGATCTTTCACGAAATGATGCAGGGAAAATTCAAGGGTTTCTTTGCATGGGGGCAGAATCCTGCTTGTTCCGGATCCAATGCGGGCAAGGTGAGAAAAGCTATGGCAAAGCTCGACTGGATGGTCAATGTTAACCTGTTTGATAATGAAACTGGTTCATTCTGGAAAGGCCCCGGTGTAAATTCAGCAGACATAAATACAGAGGTGTTCTTCTTGCCGTGCTGCGCATCCATGGAAAAAGAGGGCAGCATTACAAATTCGGGACGTTGGGCCCAGTGGCGCTATAAAGCCCAGGAACCCCAAGGAGAGTCATTGCCAGATTCTGAGATAATTAATGAACTCTTTTTCAGAGTTAAAACCCTGTATGAAAAAGAAGGGGGTTCTTACCCTGATCCAGTTGTAATGCTAGAC
>CALZHP010000016.1 GCA_945787325.1 uncultured Desulfobulbaceae bacterium | reverse complement strand
ACCACATATAATGTCACGAAGGGGACAGTTTCAACAACAATAAATACTGCGAAACTTTTAACAAAAGCTTCTGTAGGGACTGGGAAAATTGCTTATAAAGCTGGCAGTTTTACATTTGATGTCGTGATGGCACCATTTGATTGGCCCTTAACGCAGGACATAGATACAATAGATGGACTTTCACCAAAAGATGCCATCAGACGCGGCAAGGTGAAGAACTCGCCGTATGTTGTGAGGGGCAGACGTTACGTACCCATGTCGGTTGCCACAGCCCAAACCTACCGGCAGCAGGGAATCGCTTCGTGGTATGGTCATGAAACCAGAAGACAGAAGGGCGGGCATATGACTGCTAATGGAGAAGCATTTTACCCGTCTAAACCGACAGCAGCTCATAAGCACCTGCCGTTGCCCACTAATGTACGTGTGCGCAATCTTGAAAATGGGCGATCAATGATTGTGAGGGTCAACGACCGGGGTCCTTTTATTGACGGGAGAATAATCGATCTAAGTGCCGGTGCAGCAAAACAACTGGGCTTCTATAGGAAAGGCACGGCACGTGTAATGGTGGAAACTGTAGAGGTCAACTGATCAATGAATTTCTTTACTATTTTATTGCTGACCGGTTTTGAAATGCATGAAATCATACCCCGTTGGGTCCTGAAAAACGCGTAGATCAAACTCAGGCACCGCGGCCAGCAGATGATCGAAGATATCAGCCTGAATGGCTTCGTACCTGGCCCAGGCCTGGTCGTTGCTGAATACATATATTTCTATAGGCAGACCCTGTGGTGTGGGAGCAAGGTGCCGTACCAGGAATGTCATATTCTGATGGATTTTTGGGTGGTTTTTTAGATAGGCAACGATATATGCCCTGAACACACCAATATTTGTCTGGCGCCTGCCGTTAATTACTTCAGATGTATTAACCTCGAATTTTTCATTGTATTCCGCAATCTCATCTTTTTTATTATTTATATATTCGCTGATCAGGCCAAATTTATTGAATCGCTCAAGCATTTCGTCTGAGCAGAATTTAATTGAATTTACATCAATATTAATTGCCCGCTTTATTCTTCTTCCGCCGGACTCGGACATGCCCCGCCAGTTTTTAAAAGTATCTGTTACAAGATGATACGTGGGAATGGTTGATATGGTTTTGTCCCAGTTTCGTACCTTTACAGTGTGAATTGACATATCAATTACATCACCGTCGGCGCCATATTTGGGAACTTCGATCCAATCGCCCACTCGGACCATATCGTGTGCTGAAATCTGCAGGCTAGCGACAAAGCCCAAGATTGTGTCTTTGAAGACAAGAATAAGAACGACAGTAAATCCGCCTAATACACTGAGAATACCCCAGGGAGATTTGTCTGTGAGAATAGAAATAATAAATATTACTGCCAGTAAGTATGAAATTATCCTTAATGCATCAATGTAACCCCTGATAGGTTTTCTCGCGGAAACTTCATATGTCTTATAAATATCATTAGATGCAGAAAAAAAGGCATTCAACACTGCTACACCGGCAATGACAAATAATGTCATGGCGGCTCTTTTCAAAAGTTCTGCTGCAGATCCAAGTTGGGGTTGTAATATATCAACAGCCATATAAAAGACTGCGACAGGAACAAGTAAAGAAAGTTTCTTGATCAGGTCTCTTTCGACCAGCTTATCATCCCACCTGTTTTTGCTGCGTATCAGGATAGCCTCTAAGAGTCGGACAAGTATGTGCTTTGAAATCAAGTAGCATAATAAAGAAACAGCAATAATAGCTGTTATAATTACTCCAATGTCCAGCAATTGTGCCAAACCGGATGGGATACCCTGTTCAATTAACCACGCTTTGAAATTGAAAACCATGTTTGACCTATTCCTAAAATATTCGAATCAATGATAAAGACAGAAAAAGATGTTATAATAACTAATTTTGTTGAGAGTTATAATAGCAGAAACCTAATCTATTGCAATGCCTGTCAAGGTGTTGCGGGGCATATTAAATTTTAATAATTGGGTACCATCATGAGCGACATCAGTAAAACACAACTTACCATTATTTTACAGGCTGGGCGGCTGGACAAAGAAATTCTCAAGAAGATCAATGATCTCTCTTTACAATTCAATTTTTCCCTATATTTTACCACCTCGCAGAATTTGAGAATATTGGATATCGACGAGGAAAACCTGGAAACAATAAAAAGTGAACTTGCAGCTGCCGGTGCAGAATTTAAGGGTCCTGGAAAGTTTCCTGTATCAAGGATTTGTGTGGGAAAGCCTTATTGCAAATTGGCCCTGGTGGATACGGAAGAATTATCCAATCAAATTAGTAATAAATTCGGATCCCGTACAGGTGTAAAACCAAAACTAAAGATTGCATTAGCTGCTTGCCCGGCATCTTGTTCCAGTGCATTACTTACTGATATTGGTGTGGTTGCTACCCGGTCGGGACTTGATGTATATGCAGGTGGGAAAGGCGGACCTTTTCCTAAAGCTGGTAGACGAATAGCCAGACGGGTTGATACAGACAGAATGCTTGTGATAATTGAGCAGCTCGCAGATTATCACGATAATAAAACATCTATAAAACAACGTATGAGCAAACTTATAGATGAGCAGGATTTCCCGTTCCTTGAAGCGATATGAGTCAAAAATACAGCTTTATAAGCCTGCAGCCTCGCGGACCCATTGCTCAATGTGAGAAAAGGGTGGCAGAATGCCGGCACTTTTCACTTCTCCGTTTATGATAAGAGCTGGGGTCTTTGTTATCCCATACCTCCACACCTCATCCAATTCACGGATGTCTTCAACATCAGCGGCAAGCTCCAGTTTGTTGAGTATTTCAATCAGCATGATTTTGATATTATTACAGCTGACACAACCCGGGCCTAGTATGCGAATGGTGAGGCCTTTCTGCTCGCCTTCAAGGTTGTCTCGTTGCCGCTTGAATTCACGAAGCAAAGCTTTTTTGTAACTCTTTTCTGCTCCTTCTGGGATATAATTTTTTATATTAATAGCATCAAAAAGGTAATCGGCAGCCTCTTCTTCAGTCATATTCCTGTTTAGTGCTTGATTCATGGCGACGTCCAGACCGATCAGTCCAATATTGGAATTTCCTATTTTTATAGTTCTTTGGAGAGGTGCGTCCATTGCTTTGTTTTCCTGAATGTCTTTCTAAGGAGATTACAGAATATAGTTATTATTTATTTGATAAATATTTATAATATAACGCAAGAGCAGAATATTTCATGAACAATCGAAGTTTTCAAATAGATCTATGAAATCAAATCTAAATAAAAAACTGAAAAAATTTCCCAGGCGGTTAATTCAATCATTGTCGAAAATTGCAATTAAGCGGGATGTTCAAATGTATTTTACCGGAGGTACTGTCAGGGACTTACTTCTTGGTAACGAAATTAACGATCTTGATATCACTATAGCAAATGATGCATTTGGTTGTGCCAGAATGTTGTCACAGGAAGCGGGAGGGAGTTTCGTTCCGCTTGATGCCGAAGAGGATGTTGCCCGGGTTGTGTGGAATGGGTTTACCATAGATTTTGCCTCTTTTAGAGAGGAGACAATATCTATAGAAGAAGATCTTCTTAAACGAGATTTTTCCATTAACGCTCTTGCTGTCGAATTTTATACGGTAAAACAGGGCATTTTGATGTCTGCCGAGATCATTGATCCTGCAGGCGGCCAAGTGGACCTGAAAAATCGAACAATACGTTGCACATCCAATCATGTTTTTGAAAGTGATCCATTGCGACTTCTTCGTGCTTATCGTTTTAAGGCAACGCTTGATTTTAGCTTGGATCCGGAAACTGAAAAATACATATCAGCAAATGCTCAATTGATTTCCAAGGTTTCAGCTGAACGCATATCTTACGAGTTGAAACACATAATGATTTCAGGCCGTGCTTTTGATGTATGTTCGGCTATGAAAAATTCAGGTCTGCTGTGGCATGTTTTCCCGGAACTGAAAGAGGGAGTGGGTGTTGATCAGCCGGCAAGTCATCATCTCGATGTATTTGATCATGGTCTTGAGACCTTGGATAATATGGAGAAAATTCTTCACAAACCGGGACATTTTTTCCCCGGTTATGAAAATCAATTTCAGGCATATCTCGCGCATCCTAAAAGAAAAACATGGCTTACCTGGGCGGCCCTGTTTCATGATATTGGCAAACCGGAAACTCATATGATTCGTGATGATGGTGGTAGGATCACATTTTATAATCACGACCATGTTGGTTCCCGTAAATTTAGGGAAATTGCCGATCGTCTCCGATGGAGCAGGGAAGACACCAAAGAAGTGTGCCGGCTTATATCCATGCATATGTGGCCTTTTCATTTGAATAATGCCAGGAAGAAAGACCAGCTTACTCCAAAGGCCTATTTGAGAATTGTAAAGGCTGCGGAGGAAGAATTGGATGGCCTGTTTTTGTTAGCTCTGGCGGATAGTCTTGCTGGAAAGGGTATTGAAAAGCCGCTAAGAATGGAAGCGGAATTATTTACTCTATATACTGAAACTAAGAGTACAGTTTCAGAAAGGATCGAACCAGTTCTTGTCAGTCCGCCATTATTGCGAGGCAAAGACCTCATTGAATTGGGTCTTGTTCCGGGGCCTCTTTTCAGCATGATACTGGATGATCTTGAAAAGGCCCGTGTAGAAAAGCAGGTGAATACAAAAAAAGACGCTCTTAAATGGGTTAAAAACTTCATTAAAAAAAACAGTCTTAAGAGTTTTACTGAAGATAAAAAATAGTTTGAAGCGGGTGAAACAGCATTCAATGAGGTTGGGTGGATCATGTTATGAATCTGTGCTGAGGAAGAATATTCCGAGCATTTTCAGAATGCTTTAACAGGCATATAAAAGAAACAAACCATCCTTGTCATGTAATCAATTATGGACTAGTTTAATTATATTTTAGGATTTATGAAAAAAGTACAGGACTACTATTTTAAAAAAGCTAAAAAGGAAAAATATCCCGCCCGCTCTGTATATAAACTAGAAGAGGCACAACAAAAATACCATCTGTTGAAAAAAGGTGACAGGGTATTGGATCTGGGATGTAATCCTGGAAGTTGGTCTATTTACGCTGCAAAAACCGTGGGTCCGCAAGGGTTAGTTGTCGGTGTCGATTTACAGTCTACAAAAAAAGTCAGCTATGCAAATGCGGCAGCGATTCAATCCATAAAAGCAGATATTATGGATTCGGAGCTATCTGGAAACTTGAGGAACTTATGTGACAGTTTCGACGTAGTTATCAGTGACATAGGACCTCAGACATCCGGCAATAAATGGGTTGATCAACAGAAATCCCTTACACTTGCCAGACGAACAATTGAGATCGCAGGTGAACTTCTAGAGGAGGACGGTAATTATTATTGCAAAGTTTTTCAGGGTGAGGATTTCCCTGATTTTGTAGAAGAAGTTCGCCGCCTGTTTAAAAAAGTTAAAGTAGTCAAACCAAAGAGCTCCCGTACCGAAAGCCGGGAGGTTTATGTGCTGGGTGAAAATTATAAAAAGCCGATAATCGTGGATCGATGACAAAGCAATTGGAGGTGTTTTCGTGTCCGGACATTCGAAGTGGAGCACAATCAAAAGAAAAAAAGGCGCCGCGGACGCAAAGCGCGGTAGGATATTTACCCGTCTTATTAAAGAAATAACAGTTGCTGCCCGAATGGGTGGAGGCGACCCGGAAGGGAACCCCCGTCTGCGTTCTGCCATTGCCTCAGCCAAAGCTGACAATATGCCAAAGGATAATATTGAAAGGGCCATAAAAAAAGGGACAGGTGAGCTTGAAGGAGCAGTATATGAAGAAATTACTTACGAAGGTTACGGGCCGGGCGGAGTAGCAGTCCTTGTAGATTGTATGACAGACAATAAAAATAGGACTGTCGCGGATATCAGACATTATTTCAGCAAAAGCGGAGGCAACCTTGGTGAGTCCGGTTGTGTGGCTTGGATGTTTGATAAAAAAGGGTTGCTGCTGATTGACAAATCAACAATTTCAGAAGAAAAACTCATGGACCTTGCATTAGAAGCCGGTGCGGAAGATGTTATTGAAGAGGACAGTGAATTTCAGGTAATCACTGAGCCTGATGATTTTGATTCTGTAAGAGAAGCACTTGAAGCTGATAATATAAAATTTTTTGAAGCATCAGTTTCCATGATTCCCCAAAATACTGTAGATGTATCCGATGAAAAACCTGCCAAGCAGATACTGAGACTCCTGGAAAGCCTTGAAGACCATGATGATGTTCAAAATGTTCATGCGAACTTTGATATACCGGACGAAATCATGGAATCTTTATCGTAATTTGAAAATAACTTTTTTACTTTGATCTTAATACCATCATAAAGACTTTCTGCTTTCACTTAATAAATATGCCTCAGAATAAAACATACCGGATTCTTGGTATTGATCCTGGCTCCCGTGCAACAGGTTATGGTGTAATCGAAAAAGAAGGGAACCGGCTGCATTTTGTCACCTGTGGCGTAATCAGAGGAAAAGCCCGACAGGGTTTCTCAGAAAGGTTAAAAATTATCCATGATGGTATCTGTGAAATTATAGAAAACCAGTCACCATTGGTAGCTGCAGTGGAGGATGTATTTGTTGCAGTAAATCCAAGGTCAGCTCTGAAATTGGGACATGCAAGAGGAGTTGCACTGCTAGCGGCAATGCAGAATGGTTTGGATGTTCATGATTATACACCCCGTATGATAAAACAGGCTGTTGTTGGCTATGGTAATGCTGACAAACAACAAGTTCAGCAGATGGTTCGGGTACTGCTGCAGCTTTCCAGCTCACCAAGCCAGGATGCAGCAGATGCACTAGCCGTTGCAATATGTCATGCGAATCAGCCCTTTAAATTGAAAAATGGTACATGAAAATTACAGGAGAAATAGAAAAAGGCATTGAGCATAAAAACCTAGCCCCATTTGGAGGAAGGTTTTACCTAAAGCCTTATCACCCCTCATGGGGCAGCACAAAGATCTGTCTCAATGAAACAACGGTTCCCGTACATATACTATCTTGTTGTAACAGCAATTTTCCTTTTGTTTTGTAATCATAAACCGTTATTGTTATGATTATATTATTATTTTTCCAGAACCCTAATCCCTGAACCTTGATATGATTGCTTGTTTGCGTGGAGAGCTTCTATATAAAGCAACAGATATAATTGTTATAGACGTCTCAGGTGTCGGCTATGAGGTGTTCATATCGCTGTCCACCTACGATAGTCTTCCGGAGGTGGGCGATGAAGTTTTTCTTCAGACTTACACTAATGTGCGGGAAGATGCTCTTAACCTTTTCGGATTCTGGGACATTGATGAAAAAGAGATGTTCCTTCTTCTTATTAATGTCTCAGGTGTTGGGCCTAAGCTTGCCGTTGGTATATTGTCTGGCATAAAACCTTCAGAACTTGGCAGGGCGATTGCTGAAAAAAATATCAAAAGGCTTACAGCGCTTTCCGGTGTAGGAAAGAAAACTGCAGAACGACTATGCCTTGACCTTAAAGACAAGGTTCCGTTTATTGCAGGTTTTGATGTCGATGAAACAGAAGAACCTGCTGTTATGGTGCACGCTGAAGACCAATTGGCAACCGATGTCGTTTCTGCTCTGGTGAATCTGGGATATCCAAGAGTGAAGGCATATGAAGCCCTGGCATCAGTTAAAAAGCGCATTTCGGCTGAAGAGTTTTCTGCAATGCGATTGGAAGAATTAATTCGTAAGACTTTGAGGTCATTTGCTTGAGTAGCAAAGATAATATGGTAGGAGAAGAGAGAATAGTAACTGCCGACAGAAGAGATGATGATCTGTCCAGTGAAAACAATCTGCGTCCAAGGCGTTTAGCTCAGTACATCGGGCAAGAACAGACGAAAAGGAACCTTGATATTTTCATAAAAGCTGCTCGTGGCAGAAATGAAGCTCTCGACCATGTTTTGCTGCATGGTTTTCCTGGGCTTGGCAAGACCACTATGGCATATATCATTGCCAATGAAATGGACTCGAATATCAAGGTTACATCCGGTCCTGTTATTGAGCGGCAAGGAGATCTTGCAGCTATCTTGACGAGTCTCGAAGAAGGTGATGTACTCTTTATAGATGAAATACATCGCCTGAATCATGTGGTGGAGGAAATATTGTATCCCGCCATGGAAGACTATCAACTGGATCTGGTTATCGGTCAGGGGCCCGGTGCCAGGTCAGTTAAGATGGACCTGCCACGTTTTACACTTGTAGGTGCAACTACACGAACGGGGTTATTGACTCCTCCATTACGCGATCGATTCGGTGTGATTCTGCGGTTGGATTTTTACACCTCAAAAGACCTTGTGGCAATTATTAAGCGTTCCGCTAAACTTCTAGGCATTGCTATTAATGATGAAGGTGCAATGGAGCTTGGGCGGAGATCACGCGGAACTCCACGAATAGCTAACAGATTGCTGAAGCGCGTCAGGGATTTTGCCGAAGTTGGTGGTCACAACGAGATATCAGCAAAGGTGGCTGATGAAGCCCTTGAAATGCTGGCCGTTGATCCTCATGGTCTTGATGATATGGACCGCCGCATCCTGCTGACCCTTATTGATAAATTTCAGGGAGGCCCGATTGGTATTGATACACTTGCCACCGCGGTTTGTGAAGAACGTACTACTCTGGAAGATGTATATGAGCCTTTCCTTATCCAATCCGGCTTGCTTGTAAGAACTCCTCGAGGTCGGATGCCTACGGCTAATGCATACGCTCATTTTGGTCGTAAATTTCATGGTAGAGAAGAAGTTCGCGGTTTGTTTGATACACCTACTTAACATTTAATATCCAGCTGAATTAAATGACTTTGAATTACGTTCAGGATACGAAACATTGAGGTGTCGATATGAATAAAAAACTGACTATTGTAGATATCCTCAAGATGAAGGAAGCGGGCGAGAAAATAACCATGCTCACTGCCTATGATGCCAGTTTCGCCAGTTTATTGGACGATGCCGGTATTGATATGTTGCTGGTGGGAGACTCGCTCGGTATGGTCCTGCTAGGATATGATTCGACTGTGCCGGTAACAATGAATGAAATGATTCATCATTCCAAGGCTGTTAAAAAAGGTGTACGCAGATCTCTGCTGGTTGGAGATATGCCATTCATGTCATATCAAAGCAGTATCCGCGAAGCAATATTAAATGCAGGAAGGTTCCTTAAAGAAGCTGGCTGTGATGCAGTTAAGCTGGAAGGTGGTCTCGAAGTCTGCGATACGGTGCACGCATTGGTTAAGGCTGGTATACCTGTTGTCGGACATATTGGTTTGACACCGCAGACAGCTTCGCAACTTGGTGGTTATAAATTGCAAGGCAAGGATGTTGAATCGGCCCGCAAACTTGTTGATGCTGCGCTGGGGCTTGAATGTGCCGGCGCGTTTTCCTTGGTTCTCGAATGCGTTCCGGATAAGGTTGCTGAGGCAATTACCCAATCCATTGCAATTCCAACAATCGGCATAGGTGCAGGTCCGGCATGCGACGGCCAGGTACTTGTATCTCATGACCTTGTTGGCATGTTTGAAAAGTTCATTCCAAGCTTTGTGAAAACTTACGTAAACCTGGCACCTCAGATACGAAAGGCTGTTGAAACATACAGAGATGAAGTTAAGAGCAGTTCATTTCCTGATGCAGATCACAGCTTCGCGACGCAGCTTGAAGTGAAGGACATTCTAGAAAAAAAACAATAAGAGCCAAGCTTCATGCGTGAAATACAAAGTAATAAAATAACTGAATCTGTTAAAAAGGTTGTTATAGAGGCAGCAACGGACCTTGAGGATGATATCCTTGAAAAACTTAAGGATGCAAAAGATCGGGAAAAATCAGAGCTTGCCGGAAAAGCTTTGGAAATTCTCCTGTTAAATGCTGAAATTGCTGATAAAGAAAAAATTCCCGTATGTCAGGATACAGGCATCGCTGCTGTGTTTGTTACCATCGGGCAGGAAGTCTCCGTAAAAGGTGATTTAATGGCGGCGGTGCAGGAAGGTGTACGGGCCGGTTACGATGAGGGATATCTTCGTAAATCTGTATGTGATCCCATGACTAGGGTCAATACTGATACAAATATTCCGGCGGTAGTCCACTTTGATATTCAAACTGGTGATAAAATTAAAGTTGCTTTTTTACCAAAAGGCTGTGGTAGTGAAAATATGAGCGGTCTGAAAATGCTGCCTCCTTCTGCAGGGATTCCCGGAGTAATAGATTATGTAGTGGAAACTGTGCATGGAGCGGGGTCCAATCCTTGCCCTCCGGTGATTGTTGGAGTTGGCCTGGGAGGTACATTTGAAAAAGCGGCTATCATGGCCAAACAGGCCCTGTTACGACCTTTAGGCGAAAAAAACATACGTGAAGATGTCGCAAAGCTTGAATCGGAAATTCTGGAAAAAATAAACAGGACAGGGCAGGGTGTTCATGGCCTTGGAGGTATAAATACAGCGCTTGCAGTCCATATCAATACGTATCATACCCATATAGCCAGTCTTCCTGTTGCAGTAAACATCCAGTGCCATGCGCACAGACATAAGGAAATTGTACTGTAAATTGAAACCGGTTCTTTCTGAAAAAATTATATAAATATATAAGTTATGACTGAATTGAAACGTCCCGCACTGTTTGACAACTTAAGAAATATCAAAGTCCCTTTTGAAGGGGGTGTTGTAAATACTTTAAAAGCTGGAGATCTGATAAGCCTTACTGGCGCTATCTATACAGGACGCGATCAAACTCATCGCAGGCTTTGCGCACTGTTGGATGAAGGAAAACCCCTACCGATAGATTTGAATGGACAGCTTCTTTATTATGTAGGACCGAGCCCAGCTAAGCCGGGTCAGGTTATCGGAGCTGCAGGCCCGACAACCAGTTACAGGATGGATTCTTATACCCCAAGACTTCTTGAACTCGGCCTGTTGGCAACACTTGGTAAAGGGTCAAGAAGTATGCCGGTTCGTGAGGCTATGAAGAAACACGGGGCTATCTATATGGCAACCATCGGTGGTGCTGGGGCTCTGCTATCAAAGTGTATAAAAAAGAGTGAACTTGTTGCCTTTGCAGACGCAGGCCCGGAAGCGCTTTTCCGATTCGAAGTCGAAGAATTTCCTGCGGTGGTTATTAATGATCTGGAGGGGAACGATTATTATGAAATGGTTTCTGTTAGAGGGAGAAGCCAGTAATATCTAATTAAGATATGCGACTCTAAAAAAAGGGCCCTGATTAAACTGTATCAAGGTCCTTTTTTTATAGGAGCTATGTATACTACTTCGCGCCAAGTACCTCAAATTCATATGTCAGCCCGACACTTTTACTATGTGGGTTGGCCCACATACAGCAATAAATAGCTTCTTTATCAACAACAAAAGATCCATCAAGTTTTGAAACACCATCTTCCTTTTGTGGGTACTCCTTGCCGTCGGCTGTATGATAATGAACATCAAAATTGACTTTGGCTGACGTCTGGAAGGAGTAATTAACTTTCTGTCCAGGAGCCCATTTGTCGCACGCTTCATAAAAGCCATTGGGTTCTATGGATATAAGTTCACCAACTGTTTTTTTATGCGTTGCAGCACAACCGTTTAATAGCGACATACCCAATCCGGCAATGGCAATAAGCAGGGCAATTCTTTTCATAAATTTCTCCTTAATAGTTTTTGATAATTATTCTCATTTACAACACAGTAACAATAATGAATATCAAATTCTATAAATATTGTCAGGCTTTCCTTGTTACCTTGGAATTAAAATTTTTTTATTAAACATGGTTTCTGGGTAAATGTATTAATGAAAGCTTTAATTTTAATCAGCTTCGATCCACCTTCCTGAATGTGCACTGAAACCAAATATACGTTGATTCGTTACTACTGTCTCAACATTGCCGTCCACCTGAATTTCAACAAGTTTTTCCTTTAATCTGAGGCTTTCTGTATTCCAAAAATTTGTAAAAACACTGAAACCAAGAATGTGGTCACTTGTAAAAACTACCGCCACATTTCCTTTAGACTGGCTTGAAATAACAGCCTCATATTGTCTTAGTTTTATGGATACCCAATTGCTTTTTAAGGCGGAGAAAGCGATAATTTCATCATTTTTTATAACCAACAAGACTTCTGTAAAAGTATCATTTTCTGAGGCTGAAACAGTGGAAACCAATATAATAAGAAATATCGGTACCAGTATCTGCGCAATAATTTTAACTAGAGTCATCTATATTTACGCCTTAGATTTAAAAATGTATATAGCATTCTTAAGGAAACTAATAAGGAAGAATGGTGAACATGCAAGTTAAAATATTAAAAAGAAAAAGTCAGGATGGATAAAATGGTGTGATGAAAGAATCGTAACTGAATATTGCTATTGATATAGTTTTCTGGAAAGACTCGCAAGTCTGTCGAAATATCTGCCTACTTCTTCTGGTTTGTGTGCATCTGAAGCTGCTACCAAAGGAATACCTTTATTAACTACTTGCTTAAGTAATGATGGGGAGGGGTATGGTTCATTTCTATATTTATAACCAGAGGTGTTTACTTCTATTGCAATTTTATTTTGTTTAACGGTATCTAATAGATAATCAATCAATTCTAAGTGACTTTTGTTCAGACTTGCAGTTGGGTGAAATCTCATTACAGCATCAAAGTGACACATCACATCGGCCGGAATAATTTGTACAGCTTCAGTTAATGTTTTCAGATAGGCTGTAATTACTTTGTCGGGACCAAGTTCATCAAGTGCATTAATATTAACTTGTTTACGGCTGACCAGGTTTAAATGCCTTCCTTTAGACTCCATAAAATGATAGGAAATGCCCACTCTATCCCAGTTGTAACGTTGTAACCTTTCAAGAATTTCGTCTATCCTGTAAGGATTATAGCCCACTTCAACACCAAGACCGATTTTTATCTGGTCGCTGTATTTATCTTTAAGGAAATTACCTTCCTCAAAGTATAATTCAAAGTCATTATCTGTAAGCCATGTCGTTTCAAAATAATTGATACCAACTTCAAGGTGTTCAAGAAAAATTATCTCAGACAATCCTTTTAATATTCCGGCACGAACAAACTCGTCCATTTCACCTTTAGCATGATGGCACAACTTTGTGTGAATGTGTCCGTCCGAAGAAATATCCATAATTAAATGTAATGTGAAGCAAAAGAAAAATAGGAAACGATCATGCATGTCCCTTGGGAAATACATGTACAACGCCATCAATGTCGGATGTATCGCAGATGTCAGTCAGCTCGAGGCCTAAATCAAGGAGTTGTTCAACGCCATTGACACGAACGGTCAATGTCTGTCCATCTGGCAGATGGTAGACAACAGTTTGAACTTTTGACATATCTATTGAGTGAGACATAAATCTCATACTTGTATCTCCTTTTTATATACTTCGGAACAAACCAGTTTGGGCTTTAGGTGTAAAAAATAAATTGCAGAAAATAACCGGTAAGTCCGTCAAACAGATAAGGTAAGTCGTTTACATTTAAGATCAAGTTATATTGTCAAATCAATTTCGCACTTATTCCTTTGGGATTGATTTGCATATGACAAATTAATTGGATTTGACAACAAGGGGGCGTGATGGTTAAAATGAGTTGTTGATTCCGTTTTTGAAATTGACCAGTGATTTTATTCAGCATGCATTATTCTATTTCTAAAAAAAAAATCATGAATTGCAAATTAATTATTTAATAAGGAAGTTAAAAATGAAAGAGAAAGCAAATATGTCATCGAAGGAAAAAACTTTGTTTGGGAAAGATAATAATCCAAGCAATATCTTGCCCCAGAAATATACGCTAGATGATAAGATTAAATTTAGGTGTCACCCCGGTGTTTCATGTTTTACTGAATGTTGCGGTGGTATAAAAATAGTTCTAACCCCTTATGATATTTTGATGATGCGAAGGCGCCTTAATTTGAGTGCCCCGGAATTTCTTCACACCTATACGCAACCCACGTATCTTGAGAAAACAGATATCCCAGGCGTTGCTATCAAGTTAAACGAAGACGGGCGCTGCCCATTTATCATTTCAAAAGAAGAGGGTTGCAGAATTTACACCGACCGTCCTTCGGCTTGCAGGTATTATCCTGTGGGTATGGCAAACTTTCACGAGGGCGGCTCCGAAGAAGAGAAAGCCTCAGAAGAATTTTATTTTATTGTCAAAGAATCACACTGCAAGGGCTTCGAAGAAGATAAAGAATGGACTGTTCGTGAATGGCGTGAGGATCAAGGTGTGGATGTTCGCGACCGCATGAATAAGGAATGGATGGAAATTGTTATGCGTCGCAAATCTTTCGGCCATCAGGCGACATTGAGTGAGCAGGCAAAGCGCATGTTTTTTATGGCAAGTACAGATCTCGATCAGTTTCGAAAGTTTGTTTTTGAGAGTACCTTTCTTGATACTTACATGATAGATGACGAAACAATAGAAAAAATTAAAGAAGATGATATTGAACTAATGCATTTTGCAGTCAAATTTCTTGCTTCTTCCATGTTTGGAACACAGGATTTGAAAATACACGAAGATAAAATCAAGGACAAAATTGAACGAATGAAAAAAGAGCAGGAAGAAACAGAGCAAGAACTTCTTTCAAGGGGGAAAAGTGAGCTTGAAGGTTTCAGGGCTGAGTTGAACCAGAAAAAACAGGCTGGAGGTGGCAATAACTGATCTGCCAACTCACATACTAATAAATAAGGCGTAAGCTAATATTAATCGCTTTTTCTGAAGAGCTTTAATATAAAAAAGGGGCTGCTGGAGATTCCAGCAGCCCCTTTTTGTTGTAGTGAAATCAGAAATATTATGCTTCAGGCTCTAAAGCCTTGGCACGTCCTTCGAGGAACTTCCAGGCTTTGTTGACATCATTCTGAGCCATAGCCATAAGTTCGTCAGCCATTTCAGGGTTCATCATCTTCAATGCTCTGTAACGGTTCTCATTGAGCGCGTACTCTGCAAACGGTATGGAAGGCGCTTTGGAGTCAATGCTCAACGGGTTCTTTCCTTCAGCTTCAAGTACAGGATTATAACGATACAGAGGCCAGTGACCGCAAGCGACAGCCTTTTTCTGCTGGTCTAGGCCCATGGTCATATTAATGCCGTGGTTGATGCAGTGTGAGTATGCGATGATCAGAGAAGGTCCGTCATACGCTTCCGCTTCATTCATAGCTTTAACAACCTGTGCCGGATTAGAGCCCATGGCAACCTTAGCGACATATACATTACCATAAGTAGAAAAGATCATTCCGATATCTTTCTTAGGCATTTTTTTGCCTCCGGCAGCAAACTGGGCTGTTGCACTTCTTGGAGTTGATTTGGACATCTGACCGCCGGTGTTAGAATACACTTCGGTGTCAAGGATCATAACATTGACGTTTTCACCGGAAGCAAGAACGTGATCAAGTCCACCGTAGCCGATATCATAAGCCCAGCCGTCTCCACCGACAATCCAGACAGATTTCTTGACAAGATAGTCGGCAACATTCAGAAGTCGCTTGGAAATTGTATCGTCCTTTCCTTCAAGAACATTCTTGAGCTTTGCTACTCGTTCACGCTGTTGTTCAACCTCAATCTGGGTTTTCTGGGATACATTAATGATATCATCCATCATGCCTTGATCGATTGTGCCGGCAGAAACAGCTTCGCTCAGAAGTTCTACTGCCTGGGATGCCATTTTGTTAACTGTCTGACGCATTCCCAGTCCAAATTCGGCATTGTCCTCGAACAGAGAGTTGGCCCATGTGGGACCACGACCGTCGTCACGCTGCGCGTAAGGAGTTGTGGGCAGGTTGCCACCGTAAATTGAAGAACAACCGGTAGCGTTTGCAATCAGCATACGGTCACCAAACAGCTGGGTGGCAAGTTTTATATATGCAGTTTCACCGCAACCTCCACAGGCACCGGAAAACTCGAACAGAGGTCGTTTAAGCTGGCTACCTTTAATGGTTGTATGACTGAGTTTGTTATAATCCATTTCAGGAAGCTGGAGGAAGTATTTGAAGTTTTCTGATTCCCTGTTTCTTACTTCTTCAGTATTGGGAATCATGTTTACGGCCTTCCTGTCGGTCTTGTTGCCATCGGCATCTTTCTGGTGTGCGGGGCAAACCATGACACATGAGCTACAACCGGTGCAATCTTCCGTGGACACCTGAATAATACATTTCATGCCATCGTATTGCTTGCCTTTGGCATCGGCTATTTTCACTGAAGAAGGAGCAGATGCTATATGAGCGGCATCAACAATTTTCATCCTGATAACACCGTGAGGACATACCAGCGAACATTGGCCGCACTGAATACAGGTTTCAGAATCCCACTCAGGAACGTTTACGGCGATGTTACGTTTTTCATATTGAGTAGTAGCTGTCGGCCATGTTCCGTCATCAGGCATTTCAGAAACCTTGATCTGGTCTCCCTTGCCTTCGATCATTTTAGCAGTAACCTCTCTAACGAAATCTGGTGCGTCAGCAGGGACTGTCAGAGGCATCTCATGACCGGTTATCGCGTCTGGAACTGCAACTTCGACAATATTGTTGACTGCAGCATCAACAGCGTCATAGTTCATCTGAACAACTTTGTCGCCTTTTTTACCGTATGTTTTTTTGATAGCGGTCTTGATAGAATCAATTGCTTCTTCTTTAGTAAGAATACCTGAAATCAGGAAGAAGGCGGTCTGCATGATCATATTGATGCGAGCGCCAAGACCAATTGCACCTGCGAGACTGATTGCATCAATAACATAGAATTTCAGATTTTTTTCTTTGATCTGCTTCTGGACTGCAGACGGCAGGTGATCCCAGACGTCATCCTTGCTGAATGATGTTGTCAGCAGGAAGGTGCCGCCGTCTTCACAGTTTGAAAGCATATCGTATTTATCAAGGAAGGTGAAATTGTGGCAGGCAATAAAATTGGCCTTATTAATAAGGTAAGGAGACATGATCTTGCTTTTGCCGAACCGCAGATGACTTGTTGTAATTGAACCTGATTTCTTGGAATCGTATACAAAATAGCCTTGAGCATTATTTTCGGTTTCCGTACCGATAATTTTGATTGTGTTTTTGTTAGCGCCAACAGTACCATCAGCACCCAAACCATAAAACATTGCACGGAACACATCTGCACCTTCAATGTTAAAAGCATCTTCATCATAATCAAGGCTGGTAAAGGCTACATCGTCGTTAGGGCCAACACAAAAATGGTTTTTCGGGCTGCCTGCAGACATATTGTCTACAACAGCTTTAACCATTGCAGGTGTAAACTCGGCAGAACCCATCCCGTAGCGGCCGCCGATAATAACCGGGCTTGATTTCATAGTTCCGGCATCAACGGCTTCACCAACTGCTGTGCGTACGTCCTGATACAGTGGTTCACCGGCAGCTCCTGGCTCTTTTGTGCGGTCGAGAACAGTTATTCTTTTTACAGATTCAGGAAGTGATGCTATCATTGATTTTGAATCAAACGGTCTGAAAAGGCGAACAATGACAAGACCTACTTTTGATCCGTTGGCTACGAGGTGTTCAACAGTAGCGCGTACCGTTTCACAGCCCGAACCCATCATAACGATAACTTCTTCGGCATCTTCTGCACCTACATAATCAAACAGGTGGTACTGGCGGCCGGTAAGACCAGCAAACTTATCCATTGTTTCTTGAACTATTTTTGGAATAGCGTTGTAGTACTTGTTAACTGTCTCACGACCGGTAAAGTAAACATCCGGGTTTTGAGCTGTACCACGCATGGTTGGTCGATCCGGGGTGAGTCCTCTCTTGCGGTGGGCAATAATGAGGTCTTCATCAATAATTTCAAGCATGTCATCATCAGTAAGCTGCTCAACTTTCTGGATTTCATGTGAAGTGCGGAAACCATCAAAGAAATGCATGAAAGGAATACGGGATTTCAATGCAGACTGAGTAGAAATGAGTGCGAAATCCATACATTCCTGAACATTCTGGGAACAAAGCATTCCCCATCCGGTCTGGCGGGCAGCCATGACATCTCCGTGATCGCCAAAAATAGACAGGCCCTGAGCAGCCAGTGAACGTGCCGTAATATGAAATACTGTTGGCGTTAATTCACCTGCCAGTTTGAACATATTCGGGAGCATCAACAGGAGGCCCTGAGAAGCTGTGAATGTGGTGCAGAGGGCACCTGTTGTTAAAGAGCCGTGCAGGGAACCAGCAACACCGCCTTCAGACTGCATCTGAGTCACGGCTGGAACAGAACCCCAGATATTTTTCTGTTTGGCGGTTGCTTTAGCATCTGCTTCAGCTGCCATAGGTGAAGATGGAGTAATCGGATAGATAGTGATAATCTCGCTGGTGGAATAGGCAACATGGGTGCAGGCCTGATTTCCATCAATGGTAACCATTTGTCGGGACATCTTAGTTCTCCTTGCTTAAATTATTGACTGGTTAAACAAACTTTATGTTAAATATAGAAAAACATTTCGTAATGAATTGTCTGAACAAAGGAATTCGTATTTTCTTTTTCCGTTTCTTAGGGCAGTTAATAGTTTGGTTATAAAAAGAAAGTTAATAATGTTGCCTATCACATATAAGCGCTATAATAACGATCAACACCTCATTAGAACAATAATGAACCTGTCAACATAAAATATTCCAATTAATCATGCAAGAATTTGTGGCACTTGATTAAAAAAATTAACTGCTATGGTGTTGATGGTTAATAAAATCATTAATTGAAATACTTCAGAATAAATAAAACTTGAAATAAAGGTGTGAACTGATAGAAGAGGTGTATTTTTTTATATAATTAGAGATACTTCAAATTCCTTAAATTATTAAATTATAATGAAACACTTGCCACTTAACGATTCTCAACTTCTTTCAATATTGAAATTTCTCAATAAAGAAGACTCATTCGCTTTTTTTGAGACCACTAAATTCAATGAAGATAATTGTTGTTCGTTTCTGTTTAGGAAGCCGGTAGAAAGAATCACCTGTAATGTTAATGATGATCCACAAATATTCCTGAACAGGGCTGAAGAAAAACTGTACAAAGGATATTATCTCGCTGGATGGTTTGCTTACGAATTCGGTTATTTATTGGAACCTGTGTTGAACCGATTATTGGACAGATCTCCTAATAAAAATAATAAAAAAGTTATCGCAGATCTTGGCGTATATTCCGAGCCGCATATTTATAATCATATTACTGGTAAATTTTCTGGGGCAGGTAAATGGCCTGAAGTTAAGAATGCTGATAATTTCAACAACAAAGATTACAAAGTTTCCGACCTGCAATTAAGTGTAAAAAAGGAAAGATACCTTGAGGACATTAAAAAGGTAAAAGAGTACATAAAAGCAGGTGATACTTATCAAGTGAATTACACGCTGGAACTGCTTTTCGATTTTTATGGCTCAATGGCATCATTTTATAAAACATTACGACGGAATCAGAATGTTTCTTATGGGGCATTTCTTAAAAATGGATCACACCATACTATTTCTTTCTCTCCTGAACTATTCTTTAATAAAAAAGGGTCAAAAATTACTGTTCGCCCAATGAAGGGGACAATGAGACGCGGGAAAACTCTTAATGAGGACAGGCAATTAGTAGACTTTCTTCGAGATGATATCAAAAATCGCAGTGAGAATGTGATGATTGTTGATTTGCTGCGCAATGATCTAGGCAGACTAAGTCCGAAAGATGCTAGCGGCAACGTATATGTGAAATCTTTATTTGATGTTGAAACATATGAGACTCTGCACCAGATGACCTCTACTATAGAGGCAAAAGTCCCTGAAAAGTTATCGTTGTATGATCTATTTGAATGCCTCTTTCCGTGCGGCTCGGTAACAGGTGCTCCCAAGATAAGGACTATGGAAATTATACGAGAACTTGAAAAGCGGCAGCGGGGCATTTATACAGGCGCCATTGGATACATAACGCCTAAATTTGATGCTTTATTTAATGTTCCTATTCGTACAGTGGTAATTGATGAACAAAGAGGAGTTATGGGGATAGGGTCTGGAATAGTCTATGATTCTGAACCAGAGAATGAATGGGAGGAATGCCTGCTGAAGGGCAATTTTCTTACAAAACCAGCGGCAGAATTTAAACTCATAGAAACATTGTTATGGTGTCCAGATAATGGATATTGGCTGTTCGACTTGCACATGGATCGCCTGTGCGATTCAGCAATTTACTTTGGTTACCCTTTTAACATTCAGCTAATAAATAAGGATTTAGAAGTTAAAGCCCAATACTGGAAAGAACAAAAAGCGATTTCTGGTAAAAGAGTGCGGCTCACCCTGGAAAAAGATGGCTCACATGAAATTATAGCGACATCCATTGAAATTAAGTCTTCTTTGTTAAAAATTAAGGCTAAAGAAATCATCGCAACTATTAAAAGAAAACCTGAATCGTTACCTAGGGTAATATTTTCAACTACAAAAATGGATTCGAAATCAATATATCTTTATCATAAAACCACAAATCGTCATATATATGATGATGAGAGAGAGCAGGCAGTTGAAAATGGATTTTACGAAGTATTATATGAGAATGAAAAAAATGAAGTAACCGAAGGCAGTATTACCAATTTATTCATTCTAAAAGATAATAAATTTTATACACCACCTATTAAAAGCGGATTGCTACCAGGTATATTTCGTAGATATTTCATGGAATTTAACCCTGGTAAAGTCTTTGAAAAAGTACTGACAAGAAAAGATCTCAACAATGCGGATAGCATATTTGTAGGAAACTCGGTTAGGGGACTTATTAATGTGACAATATGAGTCTATGAACCTGATTTTTTTCCACAAATACGAAATGATTCCGAAATTCTGGAACAATATATGCCGGAAATCATATATAATTCCTTTGAAATTGAAATAACTTGTTTTAATTTCAGCACAAATCGAATATACCACAATGTAGCACCTCCAGGCATGTTTATTGCTACAATTCTTTTTATTTTTCTAGTTAAACACCACTCACGATAGAAAAATCCAGTTTTTATATATGGAGTAAATTAACAAGTATAAAATTTACGAAGCTGTAAAAACGTATTTATTGATTAAACCTAATAATATTGAACAGTTTGGTGTGTGATTTGCATAATTTATCCACCAAATATTAGACGGTTAAAATATATTCAGACTAAAGCTTGAATATTTTTTGCAGGTATTCAGGTGCTTATTTTTTTTACCTTTTTGATTTTCAAATATATATTTAGATATGTGTAATAATTTTATGAAATACTGAAGATATATTCATGTCATTTAATTCCAGTAAAAAAGATATTTCAATTATTATTGTTGTCATCAGTTTCGTTTGGACAGTTCTTTGTAGTGTTGCTGTATATCGTGAAAAGCTCGAAGCAGATCGCAACATCTGGTCTGGAGGATATTTATATTCGCAGGCAATGATAGAAAAAGATGCTGCTTATCGTCTCTGGAACTTTTCCCATGGTGGTGTTTATGTACCCATTACAGAAAAGAACCAGCCAAATCCATACATTAGTGATCATCCAGATCGAGATATTGTGACAACGTCTGGTAAAAAATTTACGAAGGTAATCTCTATGCCAATGATTCGCCAGATAAATGAGCTTTCTAAAGATAAATTTGGCGTTTATAGCCGTATGATAAGCCTTCATCCTATCCATCCTGCAAACATTCCTGACAAGTGGGAAGCAGAAGCACTCTTCAAGTTTGAAAAAGGTGTAAATGAAGAAGCGGCTATCTCGGATATGAATGGTGAAAAATATTTTCGTTTAATACGTGCAAGGGTTACAGAGAAGAGATGCTTAAAGTGTCATGCCAGACATGGCTACATGGAAGGTGATGTCAGGGGCGCGGTCAGTGTGGCCGTACCGATTACTCCCCTTAAAAATGTCATATATAATCGCTATTCTGGTACGGTGAAATTTTTGCTATTACTCTGGTTAAGCGGTTTTATTGTGCTTCTTCTACTTGGCTATACCCTTATAAATTCAGTAAAAAAACGAGACCGTGTGCAGTGCAAATTGTTAGATAGCGAAACACGGTACCGTGCTGTTGTAGAGGATCAGACTGAACTTGTATTTAGATTTAATAAAGTTTTTGAACTGACTTTTGCTAATAAAGCATTCTGCAACTATTTTTCAAAGGATCTAGAAGATCCTTTTGATTGGAAGATTAAAGAAATAATAGATTTTGTGGATTATGAAGATTTTGAAAATCATGTAAATCTCTTATCGCTTTTTAATCCTGTTTCTACTCAAGCACATTATATTAATTTAACTGGCCAAAATGAAAGATATTTACATATGACTGTTCGCGCGATTTTTGATCATCAGGACAGTTTGGTTGAATATCAGGTAGTGGCATCAGATTTCACCGAACGACGCAAAATGGAAGATAATATTGTGCAAACCCAGAAACTTGAGTCGCTTGGTGTTTTGGCAGGCGGTATTGCCCATGATTTTAATAATCTGCTGCAATCGATTATTGGTCATGTTTCTTTGGCAAAACTTTATTCAGGAACCGAAGGCAGGGTCTTTGATAAACTCAAAAAAACAGAACGTGCAGCACTAAGAGCGAGCGAGCTAACGCAACAGTTGCTAACTTTTTCTAAAGGTGGAATTCCAGTTATAAAGACTATGTATTTGCAAGGTTTACTCGAGGAAGCTGTTAGCTTTGCATTGCGAGGTTCAGCTGTTAGCTGTGAATATTCTTTACCTGATATTTTAAACCAAGTTGAGGTTGATGGTGGGCAGATCAGCCAGGTTTTCCATAACCTTGTTCTTAATTCAGTACAGGCTATGCCTTCCGGTGGCAAAATCAATGTTGATGGGAAAAACATTACGGTGGATAAAGATAATTCATTATCTTTACCTCCGGGACGTTATGTAAATATAATTTTAAAAGATACCGGAAAAGGTATACCTGAGCATTATCTCCAGAAAGTTTTTGATCCATATTTTTCTACAAAAAGAGGTGGCAATGGATTAGGACTTGCCGTTTCATACTCAATAATAAAAAAACATAATGGAGTACTTATATTTGAGTCCGAATATAATAAAGGGACTTCAGTAAGTGTTTACTTGCCGGCTTCAGACAAACCAGTTGAGGAGCACAAGAAAAGCAGCAAAATTTATAATGGCAGTGGCAAGATTCTGGTAATGGATGATGAGGAAGAAATTTTAGCTGTAGTTAAAGAAATGATCGCATTTCTTGGATATGAAGTAGAGCTTGTAAAAAATGGTTTTGAGTCAATTAAAGCCTATAAGAAAGCGTTTGAAGAGAATGAACCTTATGATGCGGTTATTTTGGATCTTACAATTCCTGGTGGTATGGGGGGCAAGGAAGCTATTCAATCACTACTTTTTGTAGATCCGAAAGTGAAAGCCTTAGCTTCAAGCGGTTATGCAGACGATCCAGTTATGGCTGATTTCAAAGCTTTTGGTTTTAAGGGGGTTGTACCCAAGCCTTATAACATTGAAACTTTGAGTGAGGTTTTAAAGGAAGTTGTGTATGAAGATAATCCGACTTGTAAATAAAAAAACGCGCTTTGGAAAGCGCGTTTTTTTATAGAGAAACAGCATGTGTTACTTCAATGTAATTTGCAGGGGGATTGCATGCAAATCCTTTGAAACTGGTTGTGTGCTTCCAAGGATCCAATCATCGCAGCTTGCAGCATCACCCAGCATCTGACAGATTTCGCTCACAACACCATTTAAGTTAATTAGCGGGTGCCTTGAAAAGACTTCTGGTAGTCCGTATGTAAGATTGCAGGCAAGGCATTTACCCGGACGCTCTTTGAGCTGCAATTCAAATCCGAGGGTATTGTTGTTTTCATCGTATTTATTGTATCTCAACGAAATATCATAAGCTCCTTCATCGGAGTCTCCATACATTGCTTCAAAGAACTCATCAGATTTTTCTGAAGGCATTAGTCTTCTTAGATTTTTTTCTGTAAATAGTTCTTCAAAATCAATTGTGCTCATAGTGTGGTATATCCTGTTGCTGTGTTGTCCAAAAAAACGATATTTTTTAAAATTAATTTAACTTTAACGGAAAATAAATTCCCGGTCAATGGATAAAAAAGTTTCAAGTATTAGATGTTGTGTTCAGAAATATTTTGGAATAATGAAAATCTTTTTTTCAAATTTGGGAATAGAGAGATATCAGTATGCGGCAAAAAGAGTGATGCAACATACTGGTCTTTGAATGTATTTACTTCAGAGAGTTCAAAGCTTGTCATCCTTTTCACCACGTCCACAACATCTTTACGAATATGGTTACTTAGCTCACTCATCCAGGTGCCAAGCATGGAACCGTTACCGACATAAAGTATTCTATCCGGGTCGACTTCGGGAAAAAGTCCGACGGTCATGGCACTATCGAGATCAATATAGCTGCCGAATGCACCTGCCAGAATAATCTGTTCGATGTTTGTAATTTCGAGCCCAACCGACTCAACAAGTGTTTTGATCCCAGCATAAATAGCGGCCTTTGCACGAATAAAGTTTTCAATGTCAACTTCATTAATAACAATATCATGGTCAACACCAGATTCACCTTCCCAAACCAGAACATACTCATAACCGCTTCTTCCTTCTCTTATTCGAGGAGTATCGAGTAACCGGTTGAATTTCCCGTCCCTGTCGATAACATTGTTTTCAAGTAATGTTGCAACAAGTATAAGTAACCCTGAACCACAAATACCGATTGGTGGCTTATTGCCAATGGTAATATTCATAGGTTCAAAGTCTGTAGGATTCATGCTGAAATCCTCTATAGCTCCAGAAGCGGCTCTCATACCATGAGTAATACCACCACCCTCAAATGCGGGACCTGCGGAACAGGCAGCGCAAACCAGCCATTCATTGTTGCCGATAACAATTTCTGCATTTGTGCCGATGTCAACGTATAGTGTAACAGTTTCGGTGCGGTACATTCCGGATCCCATTACTCCGGCAACTATATCGCCACCCACATAACTTGATATTGATGGATAAACGAGTGCTACAGCATGTGTGTCTAATTTAATACCAAGATCAGTCGCACGAAACGGAGGGAAAAAAGTTGATACTGGAACATAGGGAGCTCTTCTTATATTGTGAGGTTCCAAGGCAAGCAGGAAATGAGTCATAGCAGTGTTGCCAGCCAGGGTGATTGAAGACAATTCGTCCCTGTCTATGTTAGCTGTTTTTAGAAGTCTGTTAATTATGGTATTTATTGTATTAATTACCAGATCGTGCATCAACTCCAAGCCTTTTGGTTTTTCGGCATAAATGATTCGTGAGATAACATCCTCTCCGTAGCTGATCTGGCCGTTGTAATCACCGCCTTTGGCAAGGACTTCGCCGGTATAAAGATCAAGCAGGCTTCCGTAGACGGTCGTGGTTCCTATATCTACTGCCAGACCAAAATTGCGTTTTTCCCAGTTGCCTGCTTGAACATTGACAATATGAGTTTTACCACCTTCACTGACTGATCGGGAAAGGGTAGTAGTTACCTGGAATTTTTGTTCTCGAAGAGTTCTCCTTAATTTACGTAGAACTGGTAAGGTTGTAATAAGCCGGTGCTCATTATACTGATCATTTAAACCATGTATTAAGCGACCCGCATCTGCCATGTTATCTTCTGCTGAAGCTTCTGGCAGGTCGAGAACGAGTTTCTCAACCGGAGGCGCAAACACTCCTTCTTCTTTTAATTCATCAACATTAAAAACATGCATCCGAGCACGATGGCGGATGGGAACTTCTGTTGCAAGGCCACCAGCTTTGAGGCTTGATTCGACCGGGATACGGATAACGGCTTCACTTATTACTGTTGAAATGCATGCTTGTCGGTAGCCTTCATTAAAGTCTTCATCTGACAGTTTTTCACTTTTACCGCCGTCTACATTACCGCTTTCAAGCTGAACCTTGCATTTTCCGCAAACACCTGAACCTCCACAGGAGGCGTTAATGTGAACCCCTGCAAGACGAGCAGCTTTAATAATTGTTTCACCAGCATTAACTTTTATTTGCCGGTCGCCAGGTAGAAATTTAATCGAATATTTTTCAGAATTAATCTCTTCAGACATTCATCACCTTATAAATAAAGTGCTTCAAGGAATTTTTATGCAGCTTTTTCAATCTTTACAGCACAAACTTTTGCTTCAGCAATTTTGCAAACCGGATCAAGGGCATCATTGGTCAGCAAGTTAGCTGCTGCTTCTTTGTAATGAAATGGGATAAACACTACACCGGGCCCTACTCTGTCTCCTATCTTGGCCTTAACATCAATCTGTCCACGACGTGATGTGACCGTCAACAGTGCTGATTCAACAATACCTAATTTTTCTGCGTCACTTTTATTAATTTCTATAAAAGGCTCAGGGGCAACAGCCTCCAATGCTTTAGATCTACGAGTCATTGTACCAGTGTGATATTGAAACAAAATGCGGCCTGTTGTAAGAATAAAAGGATAATCATCATCTGGCACCTCCTTGGAGGGTAGTCCCGGTATTGCTACAAATTTAGCCTTGCCAACAGGAAAAGAATCCTGGAACAAAAACCTGGTTCCTGAGTGACTGTGAGAAGGGCAGGGCCACTGCAGCCCACCATTTCTCAATCGTTGATAAGTCATGCCCCGAATCTCCGGCCATAATAAACCTGCCTCCAGAAAAGCTTGCTCTGGGGTAGTAATGTACTTGTCGGCTTCCATTTTATCAGGTACCAAATATCCAAGGGCACTTAGATTTTCAAGAACTGGATTATATCCCATGCGTAATGTAATGTGACTAATAATGCTCAGGTCATCCATCGCTTCGCCTGGAGATTTAATAGCCTTTCTGACCCGCTGGACCCTTCTCTCTGTATTGGTGAATGTACCTTCTTTTTCGGCAAAAGATGCTGCCGGCAGTACGACATCTGCCAGCTCAGCGGTTTCCGTCAGAAATAAATCCTGGACAATAAGAAAATCAAGACTCTTAAACGCCTTTAAGGCGTGGTTCATATTAGGTTCGCTGAGAATTGGATTTTCTCCCATAACATATAGCCCTTTGAGCTTACCATCAATCATGGCATCAGTCATTTCAGTAGCAGCCAAACCAATTTCAGTTGGAAGTTCACGGCCCCAGGCTTCTTCAAACTTGCTCCTAACTTTTTCATCTGTAACCTTTTGGTAACCGGGGAAAACATTAGGAGAACAGCCCATATCACAACAACCTTGCACATTGTTTTGCCCCCTGAGCGGGTTGACACCGGATGATTCTTTACCGACATTACCGGTAAGCATAGCCAGATCAGCCAAGGCTAAAACATTATTTGTACCCATTGAGTGTTGAGTAATGCCCATTGTATAGTAGATGCCTGCTTTGTCAGCACTTGCAAAAATACGTGCAGCTTCAATGATATCTTTCTTGGGAACACCGGTTACTTTTTCTCCATGTGCTGGTGTAAAACTTTTCAGTGATTTTCTGAATGCTGTGATGCCTTCAGTACGCTCCTTGATAAATTTTGTATCCTCCAATCCCTCCTTCAATATAACATGCATAATGCAATTAATGAGCGTGGCATCTGTTCCCGGTTTTTGCTGAAGCCAAAGATGAGCGAATTTTACCAGGGGTATTTTTCGTGGGTCGGCAATTATTAATTTAGCGCCGTTTCGTACCGCTTCTTTCATGCGCAAACCAATAATAGGATGGTTTTCAGTAGTATTGGAGCCGATAACAAAAAGAGCATCAGTATCGGCAATTTCTTCAACAGAATTAGTCATCGCCCCGGATCCGAACATCGTGGCCAGACCGGCCACAGTTGCACTGTGTCAGTATCGGGCGCAGTGGTCAATGTTATTGGTACCGATCACTGCCCGGAAAAATTTCTGGAATGCATAATTCTCTTCATTAGTACATCGGGCAGAGGCCAGGCCGGCCAACGCATCGGGTCCGTATTTCTTTTTAATTGAGTTAAAGCGTGAAACAATAAGGTCAAAGGCTTCTTCCCAGGTAGCTGGTTCAAGCTCACCACCTTTTTTTCTTCTGATAAGCGGGGTCTTCAAACGGTCATTTTTGTTGATAAACTCATAACCAAATCTTCCTTTTGCACAGAGCCATCCCTGGTTATGTGAATCACGTTTGGAGGAAATTCGTACTACTCTGTCGCGTACCGTATGCAATGTAACATTACACCCGCAACCACAATAACCACATACAGTTTCAGTATGCTTTACGTTTTTCTGTCGTCCCTCCCCGGCCCATACTTTACCTGTAAGAGCTCCGGTAGGGCATATTGCCACACATTGCCCGCAAAATTCACAATCCAGATCTTTTTCATAAGGTGGTGAAATATTGGAATTGAAACCACGATTTACAAAATCAATAGCATTAACTCCCTGCACCTCGTCGCAGACTCGTACACAGAGTCCACATAATATACACTTGTCCATCTCCCTTTTTACAAAGGGATTTTCATCTATTCTGTCATGCTTTCTTGTTTCTCCTTTAAAACGATTTTCACGTAACTTGTAGAAATACGCAAGCTCCTGCAGAGTGCAGTCACCTGCCCTGGTGCAGATCATGCAGTCATTGGGATGGTCTGAAAGCAGAAGTTCCACAATGGTTCGCCGCAACCGATAGAGATAATCGCTATTGGTATTGACCACCATGTTTTCGGTAGCAGGAGTTGTGCAGGCAGTTACCGGCTTGGGTATCCCCTCGATCTCCACTATGCAGAGGCGGCAGCCTCCGTACGGTTTCAAACGTGGTTCGTAACACAGGGTGGGCATCTCTATTTCAAGCTCTTTGGCGGCCTCAAAAACTGTTGTGCCTTCAGAAACACTGATTTCTCTTCCATTAATGGTCAGGGTGATCATAACCTACTCCTTGAGTACTGCCTTGAACTTACAGACATCATAACAGGCGCCGCACTTGATGCAGACGGATGTATCAATATGGTGGGGATTTTTCTTTGTCCCACTGACAGCACCGGCCGGGCAGCTTTTCAGGCAGACGCCGCAGCCCGTGCACAGATCCTCGCGAATAAAGAAGGTAAGCAGTTTCCGGCAGACCTTGGCCGGGCAATGTTTGTGCAGGATATGCGCTTCATATTCATGGCGAAAATAGCGGATGGTAGAGAGCACCGGATTGGGGGCTGACATACCAAGACCGCAGAGACTGGTGTCCTTAATATCGTTGGCCAGATCAAGCAGCAGCTCGATATCACCCTTTCTGCCTTCGCCCTCTGTGATGCGCGTCAGAATTTCCAGGAGCCTTTTAGTGCCTATCCTGCACGGAGTGCATTTACCGCAGGATTCGGCCTGGGTAAATTCCAGAAAGAAACGCGAAATATTAACCATGCAGTCAGACTCATCCAGAACCACCATGCCGCCGGAACCCATCATGGAGCCGACATTAACCAGGTTGTCATAATCCACGCGCATATCGAGGTGGGCCTGGGGGATGCATCCGCCTGAAGGTCCGCCGGTCTGGACCGCCTTCATGAGTTTGCCGCCCTCTATCCCACCGCCGATATCAAAAATAATGTCGCGTAACGAAATCCCCATGGGCACTTCGATGAGGCCGGTATTCTTGATCTTCCCGGTCAAAGCGAAGACCTTGGTGCCCTTGCTGTTTTCCGAACCGATGGCCGCATACCACTCAGCACCGTTATTGATGATCGGTGGAAGGTTCGCCCAGGTCTCGACGTTGTTAATGATTGTCGGTTTACCCCATAATCCCTTATCGGCCGGATAGGGCGGCTTGGCCCGCGGCATACCGCGTTCGCCCTCAATGGAGGCAATAAGGGCCGTTTCCTCACCGCAGACAAAAGCACCGGCCCCCAACTTGACCTTGATGTCGAAATCGAAGCCGGAGCCGTGAATGCCCTTGCCAAGGAAGCCGTTGTCCCGGGCCTGCTGCAGGGCTTTATTGAGTCGTTCGACGGCGAGCGGGTATTCGGCCCGGATATAGACATACCCTGTATGAGCCCCTATGGCATAAGCACCGATGCTCATTCCCTCAATCAACGAGTGGGGATTGCCTTCGATGACCGAACGATCCATGAATGCGCCGGGGTCTCCTTCGTCCGCATTGCAGATCAGGTATCTCATGGGGTCCTTATGCCTGGCACAGATTTCCCATTTAAGGCCGGTGGGAAAACCTGCTCCACCCCTTCCCCGCAGTTCGGATGCCTTGACGCATTCAATTACATCGGCCGGCGTCATTTCGCGCAATACCTTGTTGATCGCACCGTAACCGTCGATATCGATATATTCCCGGATATTCTCCGGGTCAATTTTGCTGTTGTTGGCCAGCACCACCCGCTGCTGCAACCGGTAAAAATCTTCGTATTCCTGGTCCACCTGCCATTCGACTACCGGGTTGCCCTCGAGGATATGTTCCTCGACCAAGCGTTCCACCATGTCAGGTTTGATGTACTGGTAGGTAATGCATTCTCCGTCAATGGTGATGTTGACCAGTACGTCCCGGGCACAGAAACCAAAACAGCCGACCCGGTGCAGTTTGCAGTGCTTTTCGACACTTGCGGTCAGACCGGCCCTGGCAAATTCGGCTTCAAAAGCCTCCATTACCTCCAGGCTGCCTGAGGCAATACCGCCCGTATCCATGCAAACATTGACAACGATTTCTCGGCTCATGGTTTTTTCTCCTGCAACTTACGGAGCTGCCTGACCATCTTGTCAGGGGTCATGCGGCCTTGGACCTTGTCATTGATCACCACCACCGGCGCCAGGCTGCAGGCCCCGAGGCAGGCAACCTTTTCGATGGTGATCAGGCCGTCTTTGGTAGTGTCTTCACCGGGCGGCAGGGTAATTTCTTCGTGGATCTGAAAGAGGACCCGATGAGCACCCTTGACATGGCATACGGTACCGCAACAGGTGGTCACCACATTTTTGCCGCGTGGTTCCTGGTAAAACTGGGCATAAAAAGTAACAATTCCATAAAATTTGCTTTCAGGAATACCGCTTGCTTCAGCAATCCAGCACACAGCATCTTCAGGGACATATCCAAATTCATCCTGTATGTCCTGAAGAATAGATATGGCGTTGCCTTCTTGTTTTTTAAAACGGGTATAAATAGATTCAAGCCTGACAAGTGTGTCCTGTTCCATATTATATGGTTACTCCTGGATGGTGGGATAATGATTTGGTGCAATATATATAATTAAAAATTGGTAAAATTAAATTAAACCTCCATTATCATAATATCTTTTTTATAATAGACATTCTTAGTTAAAGTAAGCAGATTCAGGTACTCTTTCAACCCGAAATTATAATATAACGAATCCATTACAGAATAAATAAAATCAGACATAAAAAAAACCCGGATAATATACCCGGGTTTGATAGATGTTGAAGGCAATATAGAACATAAGTTTGCTAACGGATTAGAAAGCATAATATAAAGTCCTCATATAAGAAGAATGGATATATTTAATGGGACCATATTAAACTTTAGGTAACCGATTCGATTTTAACAGCGCAAACTTTAGCTTCGGGAATCTTGCAGTATGGATCCAGGGCATCATTGGTAAGCAGATTTGCCGCTGCTTCATGATAGTGAAACGGCATAAAGGTCACACCCGCTTCAATCTTGTCTGTAACTTGAGCAGGAAGTGAAACCTTCCCTCTCCTTGACTTCACCAGGACAGTATCACCGTCTGCTATGTTCAATCGTTCCGCATCATTAATATTGATTTCAATAAAAGGACCTGAATCTGCGTTTTCGATTGTTTGTGATCGCCGCGTCATAGTACCAGTGTGATACTGATAAAGTACTCGCCCTGTTGTAAGAATAAATGGATAATCTGAATCTGGCCTTTCTTCCGGTCCTTTCCATGAAATTGCTGAAAATGAAGCACGTCCGATTGGAAAATCATTTTCAAATAAAAACGTTGTCCCTGGGTGATCAGTATCAGGACAAGGCCATTGTATGCCAGCTTCCTCAAGACGATCATAATTAATTCCTGCAAGGTGCGGCCATACAGTGCTGATCTCGTTAAAAACACCTGATGCTTTATCAATAAGTTTTGTGTTGTCAAGATGGCGAAAACCATTTGGTGCGATATCACCTTGACCATAATTTATACGCTCAGAAACCATATTTATTATGGAAAGGTCGTCCCTGGCTGAACCAGGTGGCCTAACAGCCTGTCTGACTCTTTGTACCCGACGTTCAGTGTTTGTGAAGGTGCCTTCTTTTTCAGCATATGATGCGGCAGGCAAAACGACGTCAGCAAGTTCAGCTGTTTCGGTTAGAAAAATGTCCTGAACTACAAGAAAATCCACTTTATTCAGAGCTTTTCGAGCATGATCGGCATTTGGGTCGCTCATAACAGGGTTCTCTCCCATTATCCAGACGGCTTTAATCTTTCCTTCAAGCATTGCCGGTGTCATTTCTGTGGCTGTCAAACCCGGTTTTGAAGAGAGTTGACATCCCCAGAGCTTCTCAAAACGCTGCCTGTTTTCATCATTTGCAACCGGTTGATAGCCTGGAAGAAAAACCGGTACACAACCCATATCACTTGCACCTTGCACATTATTCTGTCCCCGCAGAGGATTAAGACCAGCACCGTGTTTGCCAAGATTTCCAGTTAGCAGTGCAAGATTTGCCAAGGCTTTAACATTGTCAGTACCAGAGGTGTGCTGGGTTATGCCCATGGTGTAATAGATGCCGCCCCGTTTAGCTTTCGCAAATGTTCTGGCCGCTTCTTCAATATCAGAAGCTGGAACACCGGTTATATCTTCAGCCCAGTCAGGGTCGCATTCAGTTATTGAATCAGCAAAAGAGCTGTAATTTTCTGTTCGTTCATTTATGTAGTTTTCATCCGTAAGTTTGTCCCGTATTATTACATGACACATGGCGTTAATGAGGGCCGCGTCACTGCCTGGCTTTTGACTGAGCCACAATTGGGAGTAGTCTACAAGATTAATACGACGAGGGTCAGCGACGATAATGGACGTTTCGTGCTGCTTAACTGCCTGCTTCATGCGCAAGCCTATAATAGGGTGAGTCTCAGTAGTATTGGAACCAATAACCATTATAACATCACAATCCTTGATGCCATCAATATCATTGCTCATTGCTCCTGATCCTAAAACTGTAACCAGACCGGTTACTGTAGGGCTGTGTCAGTAACGAGCGCAGTGATCAACGTTATTCGTGCCGATCTGGGCACGGAAAAATTTCTGAAATGCATAATTTTCTTCGGTGGTGCATCGTGCTGAGGAAAGGCCCGCTAAAGCGTCCGGACCTTTGTCGGCAAGGATGCAGCGAAAAGCTCCCACCATGAAATCCAAAGCTTCAGCCCATGAAGCAGGTTCAAGCTGGCCTCCTTTCTGCCTTCTTATGAGTGGCGTTGTAAGCCTGTCAGGATGCTGGACAAAAGATGATCCGAAACGTCCTTTTACGCAAAGATCTCCAAAATTGGGAGTTTGCTCCGGATCCGCAGTGACCTCCATTATAGTATTTCCCTTGACTTTAAGAATTAACTGACAGCCAGTACCGCAATAGGGGCAGGTCGTGCGAACATCTTTAACCTTTTCGCTGACGATGGGAATTATTTGACTTTTCTTGTTCAGCGCTCCTGTGGAACAGTTATCGACGCATTTGCCGCACGAAACGCATTTATCATTAAATATAAGGCTGATATTTTTTGCTCTGCCTTTTTCATCGAATGCATCTGCTGAAAGATCCAATGCATCATATTCACAGGCTTTCACACAACTGTTGCAGTATATACATTTATCCAAATCTACAGCTATAGCCGGATGTAGTAAGTCTTTTTTATATTGAGGACTTGTGCCCATACCTGTTTTATTGAGGTTTATAGCATTATCTATACACAATTCTTTTAATTTGCAGCGGTCAAAAGCAGTACAACCGCAAGAGAGACATCGTCCAGCTTCCTTTAAGGCCATCTTTTCGGTAAAACCAAGTTTGACTTCATCAAAATCCTGTATTGCAATTTCAGGAAGACGTTCCGGCATTTTTTCACGTAACTTGTGATTTATTCCTTCGAAATTTTTTAAGTCGACATTGTCAAAAGATTTACCGCGTGTAAAATTGAAGCGGCTTTCAGCTGCTTCTTTCTCAACTGCCATGATCTGAGCGTGAATGTTCTCTGCAGCTCTTCTACCAGAAGATACTGACTGAATGACAGTCCGAGGTCCACTTGCAGCATCACCTGCCGCGAATATGTTTACTTGGTTTGTTAGAAAAGTGCGTGTATTGGATTTGATATTACCGGTTGGACTTTTTTCAAGCAACTCTTCCAGGGCTCCGCCTGTGAAACAATTTTGTACAACAGACTGCCCAATCGATACGACAACTGTATCGACCGTTTTGTGTATTTTTGAATCAGGAATGGCAACCGGGAGTCGCTTGCCACGTTTGTCTGGCTCGCCTAGTTTCATTCGAACAAATTCGACATCTAACCCCTTCTCCGTTTTAGTTATCTTTGTTGGGGATGCCATCAACAAAAACTTAACATCTTCGTTTTCTGCTTCTTTAATATTCCTCTGATTGGCAGGCATTTCAAGTTTTGCGCGTGGATAACTGATTGTTACATCATCAACTCCAGATCTGGTTAAAGAGCGGGCAACTTCCATGGCAATATTATTACCGCCGAGTACGAGGGCTTTTCTGCCATAGTTTAACTCTTCACCTTTATTTACTTTATTTAAAAAATCGGATGCAGGGATTACTCCGGGCAAGGCCCCACCAGGTATATCTAAAGGCTTGCTTTCAGCTGAGCCGCAGGAGATTAGTATCGCATCAAACCCTTGGTCTTGCAAATCCTGTAGAGAATAGTCTACACCCCATTTTTGACTGAGACGGATGTTGATTCCCAACCGAAGGATAGTATTAATTTCGTAATCCAGGATGTTTTTGGGAATTTTGTACTCCGGGATACCATAGCGAAGCATACCACCTAATTTAGACTCTGCCTCAAAAACAGTTACTTCATGCCCTTTTTGTGCCAGAAAATATGCTGCTGTAAGTCCGGTTGGGCCTCCACCAATGATAGCTACTTTCTTCCCACTGAACTGATTCTTGGGAATTTTCATATCAACCTTGTTTGCCATACACCAGTCAGCAACAAAACGTTTGAGATGGTTGATTGAAACCGGACCATCAACCATCAGACGGCGGCATCTTGTTTCGCAGAAACGGGGACAAACACGTCCAACTGAAAATGGAAACGGATTACGCTCCATTACCAGTCGTAGAGCTTCTTCATACTGACCTTTTGCGATATGAGCGATGTATCCTTGTACATTGATCTGACCGGGGCATGTTAAATTACAAGGGGCCTTGCAGTCACCAAAGTGAGTTTCTGCAAGTGTGGTCAATTTTTCCTGGCGAATTTTTATGAGAGAATCAGATTTCGTGGTGATATTCATATTCTCATGAATCTGGGTCTCACAGGAAAGGATAGGGTTGTCATGTCCTTCAACTTCGACAAGGCAAAGTCCGCACTTAAAGTCACTTGTTTTATCTTTGATATAACAAAGAGTGGGAATGTCAATATCAGACTGTTTGGCCACTTCAAGGATTGTTGCCTCTTCGTTTGTTATGATTTCTTTTCCGTCTATTGTAATCTTCATAAATTTTTCCTGCCTGGTACAGCTATATTTTAAATTCTTATATATAAATACCTAATATTTTGATTTATTTGAGGAGTGCGACTTGAAAGAATACTCTATCGTAACATCCAAATCACCTGGTCATCAGTAATTTGAATGCAAAAGAAAGAACAGCTAAGCTGCACTTAAGTAAATCAGGGCAAGAGGTCTTGATTTTGAGTCTTAGGGATGCTATCAAAATTATCCTTGCTGTGAAAAACTATTGTGCTTGCTGTCGATACTTCGTCATAAATGATTTTTTCATTTTCTTTTGGACAGGTTATCCGAACGGAAACTCGTTTCATCCCTTCCGGAGCGTCTGCGTATGCAGTAAGTACACTCATCAGACGGGCGTCATGCTTTCTGAAAATATCAATAATTTTAGAAGTGGCTCCTACTTGATCCGGCACATCCAAAATGAACATATTTGCATTTGCTGTGAGGCCGGTCGCATATATAAAACCGCGCAAAATATCAGATTCACTTATTAGCCCAACAAGTTGACCGGATGCGTCGGTAATAGGCAAACCCGATATTTTATTTTCCAGCATGACCATTGCAGCCATTTCCAACGTTTCATCTGCATCCAGACTCACTGGATTATTACTCATTATCTCCTTTAACCGCATTTCAGAAAGAAGATAATAAAGTTCATGAATATCCATTGAATTTGTCTTTGAAGGTGAGGCTTCTTTAAGATCACGATCCGTGACAATACCTATCAGCTGGCCGTGTGAAACAACAGGCAACCTCCTGACATTATTTTCTTTCATCATACGTGTAGCCACCATCACAGATGTGTTTTCGTCGACTGTTATTATTTCTTCTGCCATCCAATCCCTAATTAGCATTTTTATCTGGCCTCCAGTTCTTGGGACTTATTAAAAAAATTTTAACATTACAATTGAACAAATGAACTATCTATATTTACTAATCATATTTTCATATAAATAAACAATTAATTAATGCTTATTATTTAACATTAACTAAAACTATCAGCATGTTTACTGCCGAGATAATTGTGGGAAGAAGAAAATAACCCAAAAAAGCAGAGGACAACAAGAGAAAAATAATAAATAAAGATCAACACGAGCAAATATAAGTAATGTTTAATCTGCTAAACAACAAAAAAGCAAAAAAACATAACGCGCCGTTCAATTCTATGTATTTTTTTTAAATATTTGTAATAGTGCTTAAATAACCCTTATAGTTGAACCATATTTCTGGATATTAATTCCAGCTTTTAATGAGCCCAAATAATTATTCTATAATTGTTATAAACAGCAACTCTCATTGCAGCCACATATGCGCTGTGTTACAGTAGCGGCCATGCAACAATCCTTATTTCCTGATGGACATATCCCTTCAGAACAGAACAAACAGAGCGGTGGCGGCAATTCCATATCCCGCCAGGACCTCAATGATGCCCAGTATGAGGCTGTTACATCAACGGAAGGTCCACTTCTTGTAATTGCCGGTGCCGGCAGCGGCAAAACGCGGACTCTCGTATACAGGGTAGCGCACCTTATCGACATGGGTGTAGCGCCTGAAAATATCCTTCTGCTTACTTTTACCCGCAAGGCCGCACAGGAAATGCTATGGCGTGCAGGACTTCTTGTTGATTCTTCCTGCCAGCAAGTAACGGGAGGCACTTTTCACGCTATTGCAAATATGCTGCTGCGGCGTTACGGGCATCATTTGGGATACTCTCCAAATTTCACCATACTTGACCGTTCTGACGCTGAAGGCATCATTAATCTATTAAAATCTTCCTTGTCTTTAAGCGGGGCTGGGAAAAGATTTCCGTCTAAAAGGGTAATCATCAACATGATCAGTAAATCGGTCAACAAATCAGTACCGATCGATGACCTTTTATATGATGAATTTTCGCACCTCGAGGAGTTCGCTGACGATATTTTCACACTTAAGGACCATTATAAACATTTCAAATTCGAACACGGCCTGATGGATTATGACGATCTGCTGGTCAACTGGCGCCGGGTGCTTCAGGAGTCAACTGATGTTCGCCGAGAGGTATCTGAAAGGTTTGCTTATATCATGGTTGATGAATACCAGGACACGAACCCGATACAAGCGGAAATTGTCAGGCTCCTGGCCTACAATCACAATAACGTTATGGTTGTTGGGGATGACTCGCAGTCTATATACAGTTTCAGGGGAGCTGATTTCAGGAATATAATGGATTTTCCCGATATTTTCCCAGATACAAAAATTATAAAACTGGAAGAAAACTACCGCAGCACCCAACCGATCCTGTCACTTACAAATGATATTATTGCCAGAGCCGGAGAAAAATTTACAAAAGCACTTTTTACCAGAGTTGAAGGTGGAGTAAAACCCATCGTGTATGGTGGCAGGGACGCCTCAGAAGAATCCCGTTATATCGTCAGTAAGATACAAAAGTTACAGGAAGAGGGCTCAGCCTTAAGAGAAATAGCCGTTCTTTTTCGTTCCGGTTTTCATTCTTATAAATTAGAGATCGATCTTACTGCCAACCAAATTCCATTTGAAAAACGAGGCGGTCTTAAACTGACAGAATCGGCACACACCAAGGACGTTCTCTCTTACTTCCGAGTGCATGTCAATCCAGACGATAATTTGTCCTGGAACCGAATCCTTCTGCTGATCGATAAAATTGGTCCTAAAACGGCCCAGAAAATTCTTGGGATAATCCGATCGGCGGACGACCCCTTTGATGCGCTGCGCGATTACCCTGCAGCGCCTGGCTGGAAACAGGGGCTGAACCAGTTATCCGAATTGTTTGCTTCTCTTAAAGATCCAGGAATATCATTGCTTGAGCAATTTGAAATTCTACTTAAATATTATGAGCCTATATTTGAAAGAATATACTACGATGATTATCCAAAGCGACGTAAAGACCTTGACCAACTCAAAACAATTTTTGAAGGGTACAGCGATCTGCAGTCTTTTGTAGCCGATACGGCGCTGGATCCACCTGAAATTGAAACTGTTGAGTTTGATGAATCTGACCGTCTCATTCTTTCAACTGTACATTCCGCTAAAGGACTTGAGTGGGATACGGTGTTTGTAATTAATCTTGCCGACGGCAGGTTCCCTTTAGCGCACATTCTGCCTGGCGATGAGATGGAGGAAGAAAGACGCCTTCTCTATGTTGCTGCAACCCGGGCCAGGCATAACCTTTATCTGACATATCCACTCGAGGTGATGTCAGCGGATCGAAGATTTACCCGCACAAAACTTTCTCCTTTTCTGGCCGATGTTACTCCAGGGCTATATGACTCGACTGGTACATCAGGATATTCTTTTTCAACGGGCATCCCGGACTCTCCTATTGCGTATAAGCAACGCCCTGTAATACCTGTGAAAAAAGAAAAAAGCATAAATACTTCGCTGATGCAAAAAGGAACAAACGTTCGTCACCCGTTTTTCGGGGAAGGGCAGGTGGAGCGAGTCGTAAGTGATAAGACGGTAGATGTAATGTTTGATAAGCATGGGCTGAAGACGCTTCATCTTGATTACGCAAGATTAGAGATAATTTAATATTGAAAAAAGAAAATTGAAGATTGAAAATTGAATGTTACCGGCATACGAATCTGCCGATGATTGATAAGAAAATGAATTACCAAAAAGCCTGGGCTTTTCTCGATAATCTGCAGTTCTTCAAAATTAAACTTGGTCTTGACAGTATGACCATGTTTTTGGATGAACTTGGGAATCCTCAGAAAGATCTCAAATTTATTCATATTGCCGGTACCAACGGTAAAGGTTCTGTTGGTGTTACATTGCTTACTATCCTGGCCAGGGCAGGCTATCAGGTAGGTTTTTATACTTCACCTCACCTTTCCAGTGTGCGGGAACGTTTTCGTATAAACGATACCTATATTTCAGAGGATGAGTTTGCCGAAGAAGCTACCAGAATCGGCAATATTCTTGATGGCAGGCAGATAACATATTTTGAGTTCACAACGGCGCTTGCTTTACTCTGGTTTGCCAGAAAAAATGTGGACATAGTGATCCTTGAGACAGGTTTGGGAGGTAGGCTTGACGCAACAAACGTAGTTACTCCTCTTGTTAGTATTATAACCAATGTTTCCATGGACCATGAAGCATATCTGGGTGATACCCTTTCTGAAGTGGCTGCTGAAAAGGCGGGGATCATTAAGCCAGGTGTACCGGTTGTGAGCGGGGTAGGACTTGACCCTACTGATAAAAAAGGTGAAGTGCTCAAAGTTATAAGTAATACATGTCATGAAAAGGGTACACCACTTTACTTATTGAATGATGATTTTTATGCTGAAGAAGAGAAAAACACGTGGGCCTACTGGAGCCTGAAACGAAAAGGCGGCTGCATGATGCGTGAAAAAATCAGCGGCCTTGAAACAGGGCTTATTGGAGACTATCAGCGTGGAAATGCGGCACTTGCCCTGGCGACTTTAGATTTGTTGACGGCAGAAAAATTCTGTGTTTCAGAAGATGATATACGCGAGGGGCTGAAAGAGGTTCGTTGGCCCGGTCGCCTGGAATATGCGTGCATATCACAGGAAAAACTTTCACTCATTGATTGTTCTGATGGAAACGCCCGCCGTTTTCTGCTGGATGGAGCCCATAATCCGGCCGGTGTTCAAAGCCTTAAAAAAGCACTCCTGGAAGAAATAGATTATGATAAATTGATACTAGTCTGGGGTGCTATGGCGGATAAGGACATTCCCAATACACTTCCTGATATTGCTGAACTTGCAAACAATATTATCCTTACACGTCCCGAAGGTGAAAGATCAGCAGAGCCGGAGCAGATGTTATCGATACTTCCAGGAAACTACGCTGATCACACTATTTGTATTTCGTTGATTCCGGATGCCCTCAAGAAATCAGCTGAAATGGCCGGCCCCAGTGATCTTATATGTGTAGCAGGTTCTTTGTATCTCGTTGGTGAGACAAGAAGGATTTTGTTGGGTGAGTTGGTTACTAACTAAATCGGAAAATTTTTTAATGGATTTTTTTAATTTTGACGGCGTTGATGAAGCTGCAATTAAGAAAGAACGCGGTAAGGCTCGCGATCTAAGGCGAAGTCGCTGGTGGAAGAACAAGATTGCCCAGGGGGTCTGCTATTACTGCGGCGATAAAACGTCTCCACAGGATTTGACTATGGATCATGTTGTTCCGGTGGTGCGTGGTGGGAAGAGTTCCAAAAATAACCTGGTTACCTGCTGCAAGGAATGCAATAATAAAAAGAAGACGATGCTGCCCATGGAGTGGGAAGAGTATATTTCAAGTTTGAAATAAACTTATCCACAATACAATGTTTATGCTATCATCAAAGGATGCAATATGCCTTTACCGTGTAGTTAAATCATGGTAAGAGCCTTCCACTCAATATAAAATTATTTCAACGTGGGCGGGTAGCTCAGCTGGATAGAGCGTTGGCCTCCGGAGCCAAAGGCCGTGGGTTCGAATCCCGCTCCGCTCACCATTGAATTAAGATCGAACCTCTTGTAGATCAAATGTATCAAAGGTTCATCTAATGACTCTAAAAAAAAGATACATTTCTATTTTTATTATTTTTCTTATTTGCATACTTCCAGCGTGCTCAAATACCAGGTTAACCAAAGCCTGGAAAGATAAGGATTATTTTAGCAAACCTTCAAAAACTATATTTATTATCGCTGATGTTAAAAATCAGGCAATGAGAAAGGAAGTTGAGGGATTTTTTTAAAAACACCTGAAGGAATTTGGAGTTATTGGTCAACCAAGCTATGAAGTATTCCATGAAATTAATTTAACTGAAACAGATCTGAAAACTGTAATGAAAAGAAGTAGTGCGGATGCTGCTGTAATTTTAGAAATATCAAATAAAAGATATATCAATTCCAGAACTTTTAATGGATATCTCACATGGAATGAAATTTATGATTTGACAATAAAATTTTATGATTCAAGGACACAAAAACTTGCATTTTCAGCATCTACCACAAAAATGTTAATAGACACTGTTCAGAATTTGGCAAATAGTTTCAATAAAGATGTCGTAACCCAATTAGCGCGGGAAAAATTGATTTAATGATTAGGGGTGTTCTTCACTTTGTCATGGCTTTGTGATGAACTAGGCGAAGCGTGTGTTGCTGAGTAAAAAAATGTCAGACTAACAATAAATGAAAAAGGGATTACAGATTTATTCTGTAATCCCTTATGTGCGTTTTGTAATTATTCCTAACTTCTTTCCCGCTTATTTATCAAATCCCAGTTATAATTAAATGACATTATTGGTCTTGATTTTTCCTTCTCAACAACACAAGTCAACAAAGTCCGCTTCCAAACAGCAGAATAGTTGAGGGCTCTGGTACGGATGATGTTGAATTTTATAAGTGAAATCATCCATTAAAAAACAGGAAAGCCATTGATCTGCGTGAAGAATAAAGAGCATTCGGTTTATCGTAGTGTCTGACAGTTATGTGGAATCTACAGTTGTCGAATCTCCAATTCTTTTTAGTCAATCAGAGGTTGGCTTGGAATTGCATTTTTTGCTTTTTCCCGGAGCTATTTCGGCTAATTGAAAAGAATGTTTCTCTGATACTTCGAGCTACTCTTTCGACCAACAGATTGGCTTGGAACTTTCTTTCTTTAAAAGAGTTGTTCTGATTTTGAACTCCCTAGTATAGCTTTTTTATCTGAATTTCGTTCTCCTTGTTGTTGATATCAATATCGATAATTATGATGTCTTATAATTTAAGCCAAATCATTGACTATATAAATGGAGTTTGAAGTAATTATGGTTTAACTGATTTTGTAATACGGTTATCCCCTGCGTGAGTTTAGAAAACCTACAGATTTGTACATCATTCTCTAAATGATAGTTGAAGTAACACCTAATATTATTTGGTTATATCTTCTTTTTACGTCTAATACCAACAAGAATGGCTAGGCCGCTTCCAAGCATAATGATAGTGGAAGGTTCGGGTACAGAAGCTACATCCTGCACTAGGTATGAACCAACCCAGCGAAAGTTTATGGGATAGTAATCAGGTCGAATTTGGAAATCAATTGGGCCATAATAGTCCGTGTCACTCCACCGTGTTGCACCGCCAAGAATAAATTCCCGACCATCTAGCATAAGTTCGCTGGTAAATCCTAGTAGGTGATAGTTAGCGTTTGGTCCGCTGAAGGAATCTGTTCCAAGGCTTATGCCATCACCAAGAGTCTCTGAGGCCAAACGGATGCCTGGATCAAGATAACCCGCGTGTTCATGTGGGTATTCGGTGCTTCTTGCATACCACACCAAATCAATGCCGAAGTAAGTGTTAAATAGATTCACAACCTCATCATTAGTGGCATAGCGAAATCCCTCGAAGGATCCACCTGAGTTTAACTGATTTAATACGTCGTCGACAGGAATATTTTGTGTTTGTGTGAGGTTTAGCCATTCCAGATTTGTGGTTGTATCTCGTATTAAAAGTTCATCATCCGTTGATTGCCAATCAACATTAATCAGAATCGCTTGAGCCATTCCCGCTACCCCACACAAAAAAAACCCAGTTACCAATCCTGCTACTAGCTTTTTCATCTTCACTCCTTTTTCTATGGTGCTTCTTAAACTTTAAATTCATCCATCGTAAAATTATGGGAAAATCCATTAAATTTTCCTTGAAATGAATTTTTAGAGGGGACAAATGCTTTAGTTTCGTTTTAGATTTCTAAGCAAAATATATACCTTTTTCATAGATATAATTTTATTCAAAATAACAATATCATATATTTTTGTTTGTCATAATGTTTATAGAAAAAATCGGAATTGTGGAAAAAAAACCGGAAAAAATATGTAAATAACAAGATGTATGAAAGTTAATTCAATATATTTTATTATACTTTA
>CALZHP010000015.1 GCA_945787325.1 uncultured Desulfobulbaceae bacterium | reverse complement strand
GAAATTGTTGCTGATGAGATAACTAAACTTCTAAAAAACCTTAAAATTAAACATAAAAAAGTCGCTATTTCCATTTCCGGCTATTCAGTGATTGTAAAAAAAATCAACCTAGCAGTAATGGATGACGCTACATTAGAGGAGTATATACAGAACGAAGTCGGGCAATACATTCCATTTGATATCGAAGATGTTTATCTCGATTATCAGGACCTTAAGACCCAGACTGAAGAGTATGACCGTACAGACGTCATGCTTGTTGCCGCAAAAAAAGAAGTTGTAAATGAATATCTTGCCATGCTCAACTCAATCGGTCTTCAGGTAGTTGTTGTTGATGTGGACGGTTTTGCTTTAGAAAATGTTTATGAAGCCAATTTTGAAGCAGAAGAGAATGTTGCGCTTGTTGACATTGGTGCCACAAAAATGAGTATTAATATTATTGCAGATGGAACATCTGTTCTGGCAAGAGATGTCGTAGTAGGAAGCCGCCAGTTAACAGACCAGATCCAAAACCGATTTGGACTTGCTGTCGAGGAGGCCGAAGAATTAAAAGTCGGGAAGTCAAATGCTGATGATATGCAGGAAGAATTAGAGGAAATATTTACCAACACCTGCACTCAGTGGGCTCTTGAAATTAAGAAAGCCATAGACCTTTATTATACAAACTACCCTGATACTCCACTAAGTAAAATGATATTAAGCGGTGGTGGAGCAAGAGTCAAAGGTCTAGATAAGTTTCTCACTGAAGAAATCGGTATTCCTGTTGAGATATTCAATCCTTTTGCTAAAATTTCTGCTGACAGTAAAAATATAGACTTTGAATATTTGCGTCAAATTGCGCCGGAAATGGCAATATCTACAGGTCTTGCGATAAGACCAGTGGCATTGTGAGCTGCTCATGATAAGGATTAATTTATTACCAATCAAGCAGTTAAAGAAACTTATCCAGGCCCGAAGCGAGGTATTAGGCTTGGTTGTCTTGGTCGCCGTTATCCTGTTAGGAATTGCAATGGTGGCCTTGGCTCAGTCCGCTAAGGTTTCCAACCTTCAAACCACTAACAGTGAATTGACAAAAAAAAGGCAATCATATCAGTCGATTCTCAACGAGATTGCGAAGCTTCAAAAGGATAAAGAGAACCTTGTAACCAAGCTGGAAATGATCGGCAAGCTGAAAAAAGGTTCTCAGGTAACCGTTAGAGTTCTAGACGATTTAGCTAATCTTACACCGACCAACAGGCTGTGGCTAAATTCTCTTGACCAGAAACCGGGATCGTTGCTGATTTCAGGAATAGCACTGGATAATTCGACTATTGCACAGTTTATGAAAAGCCTTGATGAATCACCTTATTTTACAAGCCCAAAACTTTCCAGATCATCTCTTACGGAAGTTGGTGGCAGAAAACTTAAACAGTTTTCTTTAACTTGCGGTATCACAGGAATTGAAGGATAAATGTGCCTGCTACTGTAGCAGCATTGAATCTAGACTTGTGAAGATTGAAAGAAAATGAAGTTTGACAAAACCAAAGCCAAGGAGTCGTTTGACTCCTTTCTTGAAAAAAGGGTTGTGCCACTTGATAAAAAAATTAAGTGGCTAATCTGCATTGCAGCCATTGCCATACCTATCGCTGCATTCTTTTTCCCTTTCTATTCTCCCAAAAGCAAAGAAATTCGAAAACTTGAAAAAAAACGGATTGAACTTCAACAGGACATAAGAATCGCAGAGGCGAGAGCCGCTGAACTTGACAAGCATAAAAAGGAAAAGGAAGATACCGAATTTAAATATAAGCAGGCATCTATATTATTACCACAACAACAGGAAATACCTTCACTGTTAACGAACATCTCCAGCCTGGGGACAAATTCCGGTCTAGATTTTGTAACTTTCCAGCCAGGCAGTGAAGAACCAAAAGAATTCTATGCGGAAATACCTGTAAATATATCGGTACGGGGACCTTATCATAATCTAGGATATTTTCTTTACCAGGTAAGTAAACTGAACAGGATTGTTTCCGTTTCAAATATAAACCTGAGTGGGCCAACTATGGAACGTGGAGAAATGCTCCTCAGCGCTAGGTTTCGCTTAGTAACTTACAGATTTATCGAAGTTCAAAACACCGATGCAACTCCGGTAAAGAAGTAAAGGAATGAACCGCATGCTCCGATTAATTATATTATTTGGAATGGTATTAAATATAATATCTTTTTCTAATGGTAAAACTGCCTGGGGGCAAGTTGCATCTCCGGATTCACCCGAAGCTACTGAACAGCAAAAACTGATAGACTCTCTCTTTCAGGAAAGCAGTGAAGATGACTTCGTTTATAAAAGAGAAGGTCGTCCAGATCCGTTTGTACCTTTTGTAAAAGTTCAAATTGCCCCAAAAGAGATTGTCGAGGAAGAGCTGACCGGAATGCAAAAATTTGAGCCTGGCCAGTTAACTCTTGTAGCTATAATCTTTGGCGGCAAGAATCCTTTTGCGATGGTCGAGGATTCTCTCGGTATGGGATACATTATACGTAAAGGTACAAAAATCGGCCGCTCTGGAGTTGTCGAAGATATTGTACAAAACAAGGTAATTATCAAAATGGCTTCACTTTCTTTGGCCGGGGCTGAACGGTATAACAATATTGAGATGGTTTTGAAAAGCGAGGGGGAAGAATAGCGATGACCCTTAAACAATTCCTGTGCAAGTCTTTCGTATTATCATTTATTTTAATGCTAACATCTGTTATGGCTTATGCCGAAAATCCTGCTGCTGAAGAAGTGAAAGGAAAATCAGCAGCAGGGCCATACAATGTAAACAGGATTAAAGCCGACCAGGCCGGTGAGGCTTTTATCATTCGGATACAAGGCAACAGATCACCAACCTTTACAGTATACGAGGCTGCTGACCCCAAACGTGTTGTGCTTGATATCGCAGAAGGTAACTTCGATGAATCAGTGAATTTGCCACTGCACTTTACTATTGGACCGGTTGCTCAACTGCAGGGTCAAGTCCTTGACGACAATAAAAAACCTGGTATCGCTCGCCTGGAAATGTCTCTCGCAGAAGGATATGGTTATTCTGCACAAAGGGAAAACAACGACGTTGTTGTTACATTCCAAAAAGAAGCGTCTGTCATACATGCAGTTGAAATAGAAAAAAAGGTTGATAAAACCCATGTATTCTTAAAAGCAAACGGGCAGATAAAAAATTACGAAAAGGGTGAGGCCGATAAGACCGGTTCTCTCCCCAACAGATTATATCTTGACATAAAAGATGTTATATTTACAGGTTCTTTTACAGAAAGACTAGTTGGGACTTCACTTGAAAAAGTCCGCATCGCAAAAAGGGGACGCGGCATCCGCGTAGTATTCGACTCAGGCCTGCAAGATCTTTTTCCATATGACATTGTTAGCAGAAAAGAAGGACTTGAGGTTATCATTAACAGCAGTCCAACTTCTGCCGTACGTATTGCGAACCTCAAAAAAATTAATGTTCCAAAGAAACCTGCAACAGAAATGGCTTTACCTGTAGAACAAGATAAGCCAAAAGAGGTTGCCACTGCTGTTTCGTTATTTGAAGATAATTTCAGCAATGCCGGATACAACAAGCAGAGAATAACTGTAGATTTCTATAAAATTGACCTGCATAATGTTTTCAGGCTATTTGGCGAAATTAGCGGGCTTAATATTGTAGTTGAAGAATCTGTAGCCGGCTCCCTGACTCTGGCCCTTAATGATGTGCCTTGGGATTTTGCTCTTGATATTATCCTTAATCTGAAAGATCTTCAGAAAGAAGAGCGTTTTAATACGCTTGTTATCTCACCAAAAAGCAAAGTTTTCACCTGGCCAGAGACAAAAGCTGAACAACTGCAAATAAAGGCTGATCCACTATCCATTTCTGCAGGAACTGCTTCCTCGAAGGAAGGCATATCAATAAAAAAACAGCTGGAGACACCTAAAGAGGTTGTTGAAGCAAAAAAATTGATGGTTTCTGCCAGGGCCATGGAAAGGCAGGAGAAATTGGATGAAGCGCTGGGGCTCTACGAAGAAGCATATACATATTGGCCAGACAATAATAATCTCGCTAATCGTATTGCATCCTTATTCCTAGTCCATAAAGGTATGAACGCCAAGGCTGTTTATTACGCGAAATCATCTCTTAAAAATAACGAAACTGATCGCACTGCCGCACTGTATGCAGCAATTGGTCTTGCTAATATGCGGAAAAATAAAGAGGCCAAAGAATATTTCGTTATTGCTACCCGCGATTATGGCACTGCAAATAAGCCTTCGAGTGAGGCATTAACAAGTTATGCCGCATTCGATGAAGAAAATGGAAATTACATGGAAGCTTTACTACTGCTTACCCGGCATGATGATTTGTACGGGGAAACCCTGGAGACAATGATAGCCAAAGCACGTATTTACGATAAAGAAGGCAATAGCGAAAAGGCCGCTGAACAGTATCGTTCTATACTCCTTTCAGGATACAAATTGCCGCCGGATCTTAACAAATACATAAAGAACAGGGTTTCTGGCAGCACTACATCCAAATAACATTGGAGAACATGAGAACCACAAGACATGTACATTTATATTAGACAGTTTTTTCAAATAAACAGGCAAATATTATGAGTACATTACAGGCAGTTAAAAGGAAAATAATGCCGGGAAGAGGGACTATGTCATTTAATAGAAGAATTTTATTTAATGGAATTTCTGCAGCTTTATTATTTTCACTGATGGCCTGCGCCCCAATGACTACCCCACAGCCTGAAGCAACTCTGGAGACAGGCACTGAATCCATTACCGGGGCCCCAAAAGAAATTGAAATTTATGAAACTGATGGAGGAGGTCTTCCTGTTCGCTTTCAAAGACCGGCTTATCTCGTTGAAGATATGGGTGAGGCTGGCGCATTGGGACCTGATGAAGATGTTGTTATACAGGTTGGAGCTGACATCTCTTCAACAACAGGGCCTGTCCAATTACGAGATATCCTAAAGAGGCTTGCCGCCCTGAAAAATATGAATGTCAGCTGGGCTAACGATGTTGATCAGTATGTAATGACTGATGTGGATATTCGTTCCAGTGATGATTTCTTTGGTGCAATTGATAATCTTCTGCGCCAGGTTGATTATTTCCATGAGGTGCAGGCTAATACAATAGTTGTTAAATACAAGGACACCAGAAAATTTCATATCGCTATGCCGCCCCGACTTGAGACCATTGCCAGCAGTACAAACACCGGTGAAAGTGCCAGCACGGCACTTAGTCCAACTGCACAGGTGAACCGCTGGGAAAGTGTACGTACAAATCTGGATCAGATACTTGAGATCTGGTCGGAAAGTACTCCAGCTGCCCCAGCTGCCGCTGTCGACCAAGTTGAAACTGAAGAAGTTGCTGCAGCAGCGCCTGTAACGTCCAGCAGAGCAAGCGGTAAAGGATATTACACTATAAATGAGACCATCGGTTTCATCACCGTAACAGCTCCACAATCCCTGCTTGTCAAAATCGCCGAGTATATCAATGACCTCAAATCTGAATTATACAGGCAGATCGCTATCGAGGCCAAAATTGTTGAGGTCACCTTGGATAACTCATCAACCACCGGACTCGATTGGTCCGACCTCTTTGAAGATCGGTCTATCGAATTTGAACTTTTTGAAGGGACAGGAAGTGCTCACGAACCCAGGATTGGTAAGTTTGTCGGTAACATAAACATAGGTCCGAGTTTCACAGTAATTCTGAACGCTATAGCCGACCAGGGAGAGACAAAGGTCTTGTCCAATCCCAAGGTGAGTGTAATGAACGGTCAACCGGCTGTTATCTATGTCGGTGACAATGTCACCTATATCGATTCCGTTTCAACAACCATTACCGAAACAACGACAACAACAAGCGTGACAACGGCGCAGGCAACTTCCGGTATCCGTATGGAAGTTTTTCCGACCATCATCGATGACGAGGAAATAATCCTCAGCCTGACTCCTATGATCTCCGGCCTCAACAAGGAAATAGAATATAGGACATTTGGATTGGGCCTGGTTACTGTCGGATTACCGGAAATCAGAGAACGTACCATGAACTCCATAGTACGGATTAAAAATGGTGAGATATTAGTTGTCGGCGGTCTAATTGACAAAACCGAAGGTGATCAGGAACGTAAGGTTCAATTCTTAGGTGATCTGCCTGTTATCAACAAACTGTTCAAGAAAAACACCAAAACTGAACTCACCAAAGAAATAGTGATTCTGCTGCGGCCTACAATTTTGTAACGGCTGGTTTTGCTAAATTATGTACAGTAACTTGAAGGTGACCCATATGGCATGTATTAGATTGTTTTTTTACGGACTCCTGGCTTTTCTTCTCAGTGGGTGCAGTCAGACCGTTACCGAAACTCTTTATGTTCCACCAACAGCACCGGTAAGCAATATCTGCACAAAGAAAGTCGTTGTTCTTCCTTTTGCTGATTATTTTTACGCGGATGATGTCAGGAGTGGGCACATCAGAAACACAATAGTAATGGAATATATGGTTGACCGTCTGACTTCTAGGGGAGTTACAGTTCCCGTTCAAGAAGATGTTCTGCAATACCTTGAGGATGAAAATATAATTTCTATGCTTCCGGTGGGTACAGAAGCACGGCACAGAGATAACAAGAGCCTGGAGAACGAAATTAACGACCAAGACTGGTCTGGTGTGATGAGAGACGAACTTAGACGTTTCTATACGATGGAGAAAGAACAGTCTGCTGCAGCCTCAATAGAAGAATATGAAAATCTTATGGACATGCCAGGTATGTACGCTCTTAATCCTGAAAAAGTTCAAGATATTGGTACACGTTTCGAGGCAGACTATCTGGTGAGAGGAAGGATAATTGAATATTACTACGGCAATAAACCGAATCCTCTCATGAAAGGAGCAAAGTCCAGCGAAGCGGTAGTGCATCTGCGGGTATGGGTCCAGGATACGGCAAATGGTGATGTTGTATGGACGAACAGGGATGAAGTCCATGCAGGTACAGACAATTTATTTGTTGCCGGAAACCCTTCTGCACTTTTTCAAACTGCACTCGGTAAGGCTGCGACCACACTTATAGATGACTTTATGAGTAAAATAGAACTGTAAATAAAAGCTCGAATTGTTTTGAGCTACATGACTAGGCTCACGACCATATAATTTCCACAAAAAAGCCCGCTTAACTTGGTGTGTACTATGTTAAGCGGGCTTTTCTTATTTGCTTTAATTTAAATAGTTAATTTTGTTTCTCTTTCTGCTCACTTTCCTTTTTCTTTTTGTTGTTTTCATAGAGAGCAAGAAAATTAACCGGTTCCATAAGAAAAGGCATAAACCCACCATCCACGGAAGCCTGGCTTACAACCTGTCTTGTAAATGGAAACATCATCGTAGGACAGTCAACCCCAAGAACCATTTCGACATGCTCTTCCGGAATATTTTTAAGCATGAAGGCTCCTGCGTGCTCAATCTCCAGAATAAATAATGTTTTATCATTTTTAGTATCTGTAATTTTTGCCGTAATGACAAGCTTTACTTCCCAGTGATCATCGTCAAGTTTCCTGTTTTTCAGGCCAAGGTTAAGATCCACCTTCGGCTCTGAGTCCTTAACAAAAAATACCCCTGGTGAATTGGGGTTTTCAAAAGAAAGATCTTTTACATAAAGTTTTTGCAGCCTGAATAATGGTGCATTACTTGTGGTTTCGTTGTTTGCTTCCTGGTCAGTCATGATAAAATTCCTTATATTTATGTTTCTATGAGTACTTACCTTTCGAAGAAATCAAATACCTGAAACGATTTTATATACATAAAAAGAACCCGATGGGCAAAGTTTTTATATTTTTTTCTTCATCAACTTATATTCGGTTCCTAAAGTTTATTATGAATTTTTCTAGATACCTTTCAAGTTCTCAAATACTTTTTGCCAGGCAATGCTTCAACTATTCCTTTGAGTTCGAGCATTAATAGAAGCTCGTTAACTTTCTGGGTGGGGAGTTTTGTATCTCTAACAATGTCATCAATATTTATCGGATATACATCTAGATGAGAAAAAACCTTCTCCTCTTCATCACTCAGTGGATCCTTTTGAGATGTGCGGTTAAAATTCACTGCATCGGTCATTCCTGCTGAAGTACCTTTGGGAGAGATCATGCCTGTCAATTCAAGTTCTTCAGTAATATCGGAAATATTCTGTACAAGTTTTGCCCCCTGCTGCAGTAAGCTGTGGGTGCCTGTACTCTTAAAAGAATCTACCTGACCGGGTACGGCAAACACTTCTCGACCTTGCTCCAGAGCATGTTTTGCAGTGATAAGAGACCCGGACTTCTGCGCAGCCTCCACGACCACAACTCCCAGGCTCAGCCCGCTTATTATCCGGTTTCGGGCCGGGAACCGAAAGCCGTCCGGTTTTGTTCCCAGGGGATATTCACTTACAATAGCGCCTGATGTTATTATCTGCTGGTGCAGCCTCTTGTTTTCAGGAGGATATAACATATCAAGGCCGCAGCCCAAAACCGCAATAGTTTTGCCGCCGCCTTGAAGCGCACCACAATGTGCTTCCGTATCGATACCAAGCGCCAGTCCGCTTATTATAGTGAAACCTTCCCTGGTAAGAGCTTCCGCCATCTTTCCGGCAATTCTTTTTCCGTAACCAGTTGCAGCTCTCGAACCAACAATACCAAGTCCCCGGCAATTGAGATCCTTCAATGAGCCTTTAACGTAAAGCAGTGGTGGTGGATTATGAATATTGGCAAGAAGTGGTGGATAACCAGGATTTTTCAGAGTAATTATGGAAATACCAGCTTCGTCACATTTTTCTAACTCCTTTGCGCTTTCTTCATAAAGCTTAGCTCTATCAGTATTCACCAAGGATTCTTTAATGTCGCGGCGAATTCCTTTAACCCGGGACAATCCTTTTAAATCGGCCTCTAATACTGTTGCAGGGCTGCCAAAGAAATCGATAAGATTTTTATATGCCACCGAACCAAGGCCTTGGACAAGATGAAGTGCCATCCAGTCTCTCAGCATTTCATTATCACCATTAGACATCCTCATCATCCCCGGGGAGAATTAAGCTTGCATCAAGTTCTGTTTTTTGAGCGATAAGCTGCAGCAGTAAATCATTGTCGCCCTCTTGTTGGGCCTGTTCGATTTTCCGGTTAAGCTCTCGCTTAAAGTTTTCAACTCTGAATCGCTTGATCCAGGAAAGCTGTTCTTCGGCTACTTTTTCAACAAGTTGATCGTCTTCCTCATCTCCATCGAACGAAGATGATATCAGAAGCCTCGAAACAAAAGCCCGCTCAGGGCCATCGCTCATCAAATCAAGAAGGCATTCAGGCTTGGCAGGTTGCGGTTCGTGAGACAATTGTTTGAGACAGGACAATATTTCTCTGGCTGAAGGATGGTCAATTACATCCTCCACGCCATTCTCAATAAAACGTTGAACATATTCTGGATATACAACCAGAAACTCCAGTAGCTGTTTCTGTTTTTGAGGCATGTGACCAGATTCATACTTAATAGAAATGCCGGAAGACTTAGCAGGTCTATTAGATTGAGAGCGGCCAGAACTGCTGAACCCTCTCATTACCTGATCAGGATCGAGCTTCAGCCTGTCGCTGAAATGTGATACAAAAACTGAACGCTGCATGGGATTTTTTGACGCCGTTTCTATGAGCGGCCGCAAGTCTTCCAGTATACGGCTTTTACCATCAAGAGTCATGCCATGTTTTTCCACAAGCCTGTCAAATACAAATTCCGGCAGCGGTAAAGCTTTATCAAGATTCTTTTCAAGCTCATCCCTGCCGTACTTTCTAACAAAAGTGTCAGGATCGTGCCCTTCAGGCAACACTGCTACCCGTCCGTTTACCTGTTCTTCAAGAAAAAATGGCACCGCACGCAATGCCGCTTTCAATCCAGCTGAATCACCGTCAAACAAAAGAATTATCTCGTCTGCATACCCTCTAAGACTTCTGACATGGTTCCTTGTCATAGCGGTTCCAAGAGGTGCAACTACAGTGCGGATTCCCTGGACTGCAAGAGAAAGCAGATCAAAATTTCCCTCGACTACTACTGCTCTTTTTTCTTTTCTAATGTTATCCTTGTGCTGGAATAACCCATAGACTGTTCTGTTTTTTTCAAAAACAAGCGTTTCAGGAGAATTCATATACTTTGGTTGTCCATCACCTAGAATCCTCCCACTGAAACCTACTACCCTGCCAGTCAAATCATTTATCGGGCATAAAACCCTGTCCCGAAAACGGTCGTAATAGCCTCCCTTTTCCTTTTTAACCAACAGACCGGCTTCTTCCGCAGCGGAAGAGGACACTTTTGAACGGTCTATCTTTTTGCCAAGAAAATCCCAGCTCTCGGGAGCATATCCAAGGCGAAACTCTTTAATTATTTCAAGGGGTATTCCTCTTTCCTTCAGGTACCCTCTTGCCTTCCCTGACTCAGGAGAATAGAGCAGAAATTCATGATATACCGATGCTGCCAAATCATTTGCGGCGAACAGCAACTGCCTTTTTTCGGCTTTTTCCTTATCGGCCGGTGAATATTTTTTTTCGGGCAAAAGGATATGGTAACGACCGGCAAGCTCTTTCAGGGCCTCCGGAAAAGTCATGCGGTGATACATCATCATGAATGTAAATACATCACCACCTTCTCCACATCCAAAACAATGAAATGTCTGGCGTTCCGGATTCACCATGAAAGAAGGTGTCTTTTCTCCATGAAAAGGGCAAAGTCCCTTATAGTTGACACCGCTCTTCTTAAGTGAAATACATTCCCCGATTACGTCTAAAATCTGGGCTGCATCTTTAACCTGCTGGGCTGTATCACCTTGGATGTTCGAAGCTGACATCTTAAAATTCCTGGTCTCTGCATTAAAACGAGATAATAAATGCTGAAAAATCACAATGAAGGATGCAGAAGGATTTGCTTGGTTGTATAGTAGCAAATATCCGTAGCTCCCGGGCAATAACTCGGTTGTCAGACAACGATACTGTCCTTATCCTGCAATTGTGTCAAGGAAAAAGATTATACGTAAAACCTCTCTACAGTTCGTTGTGCTACATCTTATAATGGCTTATTATGACCTGTTAATTCAATAGGTAAAGGTCACCATGAAACCAAACGGAATCGAAGATTTTCTCGCCTTTGAGATCAAGAAAGAAATTGCTGAACGCTATTTCGGGTTAAGGAAGTTGATCGAAAGGGACAAAGAAATATTAAAACGTAAGGTAAAGCAACATTCTTTGACCCTTGAACAGGAAATATGTTTCGATCTGGTCCGCATATACATTTTGTTAAAGGATGAAAAACTGATCCATGAATTTCTTGATTTAACCGGCTTGGAGGAAAGTTTCTTTTACGACCCTTATCTTACAGAATCTCCCACAATACGAAAAAAAGTATTTCAAGGGTTTAAAGTACGGGGGCTTACTCGTGCTGGTCGTTTCAAAAATCTCATCATTGACAGCTATGAAATGCTGGTGGAACATGTTAAACAACACCGCGAAGAAATGGGAGAACTTGTTGAAAGCCATGAAGTTATCAATGAAGAAATCAAGCTCTTCTATAAAAAAAACGATATCAACAACATTCTTGGCTTTTTACGTGGTATTGACTCTTCATTCTCACCGGGCAGCGAACTGCAGGGTGGAATAAATATTGGCTACTCCAACTCAATAAAAAAGAAGATGCACCTCGAACCATTGAAACCAATAGATATGTTGCTGCCCATCATTCCGCCAATAATACCATATTCAAACATCAGCAGAGAAATGAAAAAACTCATAGACAGAGCATACAAATTCCATGGCGGTAGTTTTCTAGTGGAACCCATAAGATGAACGGCGACTACAACTTTCAAACAATTCAAATGTCTTTGATGGCATTAGCCGGCGGGCTTTTCATGTTAGCATCCGGTGGTGAATTTCTGGTTTCAGGTGCCACCAAGCTTGCAGAGCGTTGGGGTATGAGTATTCTTCTCATCGGCTTGACGGTTGTTGCATTCGGCACTTCAATGCCCGAACTCTTTGTAAGTCTGGCTGCAATTTTTCAGGGATATCCCGATATAATGACTGGCAACATTGTTGGAAGCAATATTGCCAATATAGGTCTTATTTTAGGGATATGCGCCCTTCTCACGCCTGTCGAGGTTAAATGGAGTCATATTTCCAAAGAACTGTACATGATGATCGCTGTGTCGATAATCGTAATCCTTATTGCCTGGCATGGCAATTTTTCCCGTTTTACAGGAATACTTTTCGTAATTGCCCTGGTTCTCTTTACATTACATTCCTTTCGCGTAGCGTATTGTAAAAAGAGTGCCTATACTAAGGAAGCAGAACATAAGCGCCTGGTTCGTCATTCTTACCCCTATATTATGATTATGATTGTTGGAGGTTTTTTGTTTCTTGCCTATGGTTCTGGTTTTTTTATTGATGGTGCGGTGGATGTTGCACGACATTTTGGTATCAGTGAATTGATCATAGGGCTTACATTGGCAGCCATAGGAACATCTTTGCCCGAACTTGCCGCAAGTATAGCGGCAGTCAGGCGCCGACAAAGCAACCTATTAATTGGCAATGTTGTCGGCAGTAACCTCTTCAATTTCCTGATGGTATTCGGGTGTGCCGGTATTATTAAACCATTTACCCTCTCCCCCCAACTTCTTGGGCGCGACCTTCCTGTCATGCTGGCCTTTTCTGCTGTACTTGTTCCAACCCTTATTTTTCGCCACCGCTTGGACAGGTTGACTGGCCTGTTCCTTCTAGGCGCATATCTTTTGTATTTATTATTACTCCAACAATAATGAATAAATCAGGAGAACTAGTATGAAAGACGATCTACAAGGAGCCATTCTGCAAAGAGACAAGGAAACATATGCTATTGTCCCCAGAACACCTGTGGGTATTGTCACAGCTGAAGTACTTGAAAAACTGGCGGCCGTTATTAGAAAATATGACATCCCCATAACAAAAATCACCTCCGGACAACGCTTTGCACTAGTCGGTATTCAGGAAAACGAAATTGAACAGATCTGGAAAGAATTAGGCCTGGATATCGGCAGAGCTACCGAGCTTTGTCTCCATTATGTTCAGGCATGCCCGGGCACTGCAGTTTGCCGGTTCGGTGTCCAGGATTCACTTGGACTGGGATCGGAGCTGGAAAAAGATTTTTTGGGAGTGGATTTCCCTGCTAAGATAAAAATAGGTGTTTCCGGATGTCCCATGTGCTGCGCGGAAAGCCTCCTTCGTGATGTCGGAATTTTCGGTAAGAAAAAAGGCTGGACTGTAACTTTTGGAGGTAATGCAGGCAGGCGCCCCAGAATTGCAGATGTGGTCGGAGAGGATTTATCCAAGGACGAGGCAGTCAAACTGGTAAATAAATGCCTGGATTATTATAATGATAATGCGAGAAAAAAAGAGAGAACTTCCAGGTTTATGAATCGAACTGGTTTTGAAGCCCTGCAGGAGTACCTGGCACAATAACAACTCTTCAACGCACTAAATATAATTGAAAAGGCCCCGCTATAACGGGGCCTTTTTATATCAGAAGTGAGCTTTCCTGTCGGTCAGCTCTCGTTTTTTAAGTCATTATACATTTCGAATGCCTGCTGTGGTGGTAAGTTTTTATGTACTACAGCACTTACAGCCTGTATCATTGCAACCGGCGCATCGGACTGAAAAATATTACGTCCCATATCCACACCTGCAGCACCTTGCTGTACAGCATTATAAGCCATGGTGAGCGCATCAAGTTCCAACATCTTTGTGCCGCCTGCCATTACTATTGGTACGGGACAACTGGCAGTAACAGTCTCAAATTCTTCCGGCACATAATATGTTTTGACATAATGAGCTCCAAGTTCTGCACAGATCCTGCAAGCCAGTCGGAAATATCTGGCATCACGTGCCATTTTTTTACCGACTGCTGTAACAGCAAGAGTGGGTATCCCATAACGCGTCCCCATATCGATCAAACGCGTCATGTTGGTAACCGTCTGAGTTTCGTACTCTCCACCGATAAATACCTGGACAGCAAGGGCAGAAACATTGAGCCTGGCCGCATCCTCCATATTCATGGCTAATTCTTCGTTGGAGAGCTCCTTGAGGATACTGGGCCCTCCGCTTGCACGTAAAACTATGCTCTTCGTATATGAAGGGGGTATTATTGAACGAAGTATACCGCGGGTAAGCATCAGGCAATCCGCATAGGGAGCTATCGGCACAATATTAACATCAATTCTTTCCAGCCCTGTTGTCGGGCCCTGAAAATAACCATGGTCCACTGCAAGCATGACAGTGCGGCCCGTTTCAGGATTAAAAATACGAGCCAGACGGTTTTTCATACCCCAATCAAGGGAATTTGAGCCTTTTAGAAAAAAACCCTTACATTCTGGGGGCACATCCAGACAATAATCTTTTCCTTCTTTATCTGCTTCAGGCATTTAAACTACCTCCTTTATAATAATTCAAACGTAACAAGTTCTTACTCTTGTGGTTTCACAATCACTTTAATCGAATCTCCCGCTTCTGCTGTAAGCTTAAAACCATCGGTAATGTCTACTAATTTCAAACGATGTGTGATCATCTCCCCGACCTGTAACCGCTTCCGCCTGATCATTTCCAAGGCTGCCATACAATCTGAAGGGCTTCCCGCATAAGTTGTTGTCAAAGTTATGTCACGCCTCCAGAATAACTCGTTTATTGAAATTGGGATGGTAACACCATCCATCGTAGGGGCAAAAAAGAGAACTGTCCCTCCCCTTTCCACTGATGCCAGTGCCTGATGAAAAGCCTTCTCAGCTGTTGCGCAAACGATTACCAGGTCTGCACCACGTCCTCGGTTAAGGTCTTTGAAGCGCCCTACTACATCTTCATTTGCATGCAGGGCAGCATTGGCACCGAACTGTTCTGCAGCTTTCAGGCGGTATTCATTGATATCGGTTGCAACCACCAGGCCCGCTCCAAACGATGCTGCAAGATTGACATGCAGCAAACCTGAAATGCCGCTGCCAAGGACTAATACACTGGCTGCCGGTTTAATACCCGCAGTCATCTGACCGCGTAATACACAAGCTAATGGCTCTACAAAGGTAGCTTCATCATAATCAGTTTCTTCAGGTATCTCCCAGGTGCCCCGCTCCACATTTATGGCCGGCAGCCTTACATACTCACAAAATCCACCGGGGTCAAAATGCGTTCCGCTTAGCAGAGTATCACATACTGTCTCATGCCCGACACGGCAATAATGACATGTACAGCATGGCACATGATGTGTTGCCACTACTCTATCGCCTTTTTGAAACCTTGTGACATCAGGGCCCGTTTCGACAACCTCCCCCGCCACCTCGTGTCCAAGCACCAAAGGTGCCTTGTGTAGACGGTACCATTCCATAACATCACTGCCGCAAATACCGCTTGCATGTATTTTTACAAGTAACTCACCAGCACCGATAGAGGGAATGTCCGTCTCTTCTACCCTGATATCATTATTGTTGTAATACATTGCAACTCTCATATCTGAAGTACCCTTTTGCTCAACAGATTTTATAGAATTGTTTTACCGCCAGAGCACTATAGTCTATGAAATAAAAGGTTACAATGTGCTTTCATCAAAAACCAGTGTCCATGAAAATGGGATAAACAGGGCTACGGTCAGGTTACAAGTTTATATCAATTTCACAGGCGGCAACGGATACAATCATTGGAATAAATATCTGATACTTCAACATAACAATAAGTGAAGAAGGAGTTGTCTTTCCATTTTTTTTTTGGTATATGTGCGAGTTTAATTCTCCCGCAGGGGGAGAAAATTTAATTTCAGCAGAAATAACTAAACCAACCAAAGGGCAAGAACAGACATGACTGATGAAGCATTAAACAAACCCGCCAAGGAAGCAGGCGGCACTGACAGTGGAGAAGCAAGCTTCGCCGATCTCTTCGAGATGGAAGAAAACAAAAACGTAAGCAAAGTAGGAGACGTACTGAAGGGTAAAGTTGTCGGCCTGGTCGACAATCATGCCCTGATAGACATCGGAGATAAGGCTGAAAGCTATATTCCCCTCTCTGAATTTCGTAGTGAAGGTGAGGACATTGAAATTAATATTGGTGACTCCTTCGAGGTTTTTGTAGAAAAACGGAAAGAGGAAGGCGGCCTTCTACTGTCAAGGGAAAAGGCAATAGGCATCAAAGTCTGGGAAGATATTGCTAAAATTCAGGCAGACGACGGTACAATTGACGGCCGTGTCGAAAGCCGGGTTAAAGGCGGTATGTCGGTAGATATCGGCGTCCCGGCATTTCTTCCATATTCACAAATTGACCTTCGCCCTGTAAAAGATCTGGATGCACTTATCGGTCAAACCTTTCCATTTAAGATTCTCAAATTCAATCGTAAAAGAAACAACGTTGTAATATCGCGCCGTGCAATCCTGGAAGTGGAACGCAGCAAATTACGGGAAGATATGCGCTCTTCACTGGAAGAAGGATCTGTAATCAAGGGTGCAGTTACAAACATAACAGATTACGGTCTTTTCATCGATCTCGGTGGTATGGACGGACTTTGCCATATCACTGACCTTTCCTGGGGTCGCGTTTCTCACCCATCTAAACTCTATAAGGTTGGCGATGAAATAGATGTCAAGGTTTTGAAATATGATAAGGATTCGGACCGCGTCTCCCTTGGAGTCAAACAACTGAAAGATGACCCATGGGCAACCGTCAACGAACGCTATCCTATCAGCTCTAAAACTGTCGGAAAAGTTGTGAGCATCACTGATTATGGTGTTTTTGTTGAAATTGAAGAGGGTGTAGAAGGCCTCATCCACATATCCGAAATGACTTGGTCTAAAAAACCTCGTCACCCTTCCAAGCTTGTATCCGTTGGCGATGAACTCGAAGTAATGGTCCTTAATATTGAGACGGAAACAAAGCGAATATCCCTTGGTATGAAACAGCTGCAATCTAATCCTTGGGACCTTGTGACCGAAACTTATCCTGTCGGTTCCATTATTGAAGGAAAGATAAAAAACATCACTGATTTTGGAATTTTTATTGGAATTGAAGAAGGAATTGACGGCCTCATTCATGTATCAGATCTATCGTGGACTGAAAGGATAAAACATCCTTCTGAAAAATATGCAAAAGGTGAAACTATCCAGGCCGTTGTCCTGAAAATTGACCGAGAGAACGAACGTTTTTCACTCGGGATAAAACAGCTTGAGCCGGATCCATGGCAGGCAGCATTTGACCGCTACCCGGTTGGAACTGTAGTGGAAGGAAATATTACCAACGTTACCGACTTCGGCGTATTTGTCCAGCTTGAAGAAGGTATTGAGGGTCTGGTACATGTATCAGAGATAAGCAAAGATAAAGTCAACACCCCGGTAGGGCTTTACAATGTAGGCGACAATTTGAAAATTATGGTCATCAATGTTTCAGCCAAAGATCGGAAAATTGGTCTTTCGATCAAGGCTCTTGAAGAAGGAAGTGACCAGGGCAGTTTTGAAGATTTCAAAAAGAAACAGGCCAGCGGCCCCTCTACTATCGGTGACCTTTTAAAAGAGGAACTGGAAAACAAGGAAGTAAATGGACAAGAGCCTGAAACTCAGTCAGCAGAAGCCACTGAGGAAACTGCACCTGAGGTAGAGGATGCTTCAGAAGCTGCGCCAGTAGAAGCTGCACCTGAGGCAGAGGATACTCCCGAAGTTGCACCAGAAGAAGATGCACCTGAGGCAGAGGATACTTCAGAAGATACACCTGAAGAAAAATAACAGAATACATTCTGACCGGAATAATCAGGTGGGCGCAATATGAGTTTCCGTCAAAAGCATCCGGTAATAGTAGGCATATTTATCCTTTTAGGGATATTCCTCCTTTTTGGAGGAGGGATATCCCTTCTTATTTCTTCACTGGATATTGATAAAGGGAAAAAGGATCTCTTTGCCAAGAAGGACTCTGTCGGTATTGTTGACCTTAAGGGCCTTATCGTCTCTTCTGAAGAAACAATTGAAGCGCTTACAGAGTTCAGAAGGAATTCAAATATAAAAGCCATAGTACTGCGGATAGACAGCCCCGGAGGAGCGGTTGGCGCTTCTCAGGAAATTTATGAAGAAGTAAAACGTACCAATGCTGTTAAACCAGTTGTCGCTTCAATGGGATCGATTGGTGCTTCAGGTGGTTACTATGCAGCCCTTGGGGCCCAAAAAATTATTGCCAACCCAGGCACCCTGACCGGCAGTCTTGGTGTTATAGTGAAATTTTCCAACCTGGAAAGGCTTTTTGACAAAATAGGGTATAAAAGCGAGGTCATTAAGAGCGGCCAGATGAAAGATATTGGCTCCTCAGACAGACCGATGACTGACGAAGAGCGCGCGCTCATGCAGGACGTCATTGATAATGTTCACGGCCAGTTTGTAAAAGCAGTTGTCGAGAGCAGGTCGCTACCTGAAGAGGATGTTCGTAAACTTGCCGACGGAAGGATTTTTTCTGGAGAGCAGGCCCTTAATTCCGGACTAATTGACACCTTGGGCAACTTTACTGATGCGGTTCTTTTGGCGGCGAAGTCTGCCGGTATAACAACCGAAACTCCATCGCTTATTTACCCGCGTGGCAAACATTTTTCTGTATTTGATCTGCTGTCCGGAGAAAACAGCAGATCCCTATATAATAAACTGATAAGCAACTTCCCTATGCTCTCTTATGAGTGGAGGGGTGTAAGATAAACAACAACGAAATTATAAAGGAACAGCAATGCTTAAAAGACATCTTGTAAACGAAGTTACTGATTCTTTGGACGGTTATCTGAAAAAAGATATTGACCAGGCCGTTGACATAATACTTGATTCAATGAAAGAAGCCCTGAGTGAAGGGCGAAGAGTAGAAATCAGGGGGTTCGGCAGTTTTTCAGTACGTCAAAGAAAAGCCAGGGAGACTAAAAATCCGAAAACAGGCAAAATGATGTCTATCCCACCTCGTAAAACCCTGCATTTTACAATGAGCAAATCGCTCAAAGATACGCTGGTAAAGAAAGAAAAATAATATTCGTTTTACCTCACATAACTCCGGTTGCACTTACCCGGTAAAGGGGCTGGTGTCGCCTTTGCCATGACGAAGGATTTCAGGATAATCACCTGTAAATGAAACGACAGTGGATGGGTTGGGATATACCCGTCCACCGTCGATAACAAGCGTTATCATCCCACCTAACTTCTCCTCAAACTCATAGGCCTCTGTTAGAGGAGTACCTTCTTGATCAAGAAGCGCGCTGGTGTTTACAATCGGGTTTCCTAAAGCTTCAATAAGCGCCAGGCAGATATTGTTGTCGGGTACCCTGATTCCTACAGTTTTTTGCTTGGTAACCATAATTTTTGGAACCAGCTTTGTGCCTGGCAATACAAATGTGTAGGCCCCGGGCAGGTTCTTTTTCATATGCCTGTATGCTGTATTTGAAACATACCCATAATCGCTGACATTTTTCAGGTCGGAACACATGAAACTGAAAGGCTTTTGTTTTGGCCTTTTTTTTATCTGGTATATTCTTTTTATTGCTTTCTGGTTGTAGATGTCGCACCCTATCCCATATACGGTATCCGTTGGATAACAGATGACGGCTCCTCCGCGCAACTCATCAGCGACCTGTTTGATTAACCGCGGTTGGGGATTATCCGGGTTGATTGCCAAAAGCATTTCAAATACCTGTAATAGTTTCTATGCTGTCGAAAGCTCCGTCTTTACCTACACCCGATAAACATGCTTCGGGTTAATATCCAGAATTGAATCAAAGTTAATAACCTATTCCAGCATGGCAAGCAATGATTAATGAATCGTTCAAAGACCTCCATAGCCGAGAAATTGTGGACTCATAAAAACACGGCTATGCTGTGCTGAATTATAATGCCTCCTTCTGGACCAGGCTAAATTTCATGCGGAGTAATGAAACATATGAATATTGCTGCTGTTGATATAGGCTCCAACACCTTCCGGTTGCTGGTGGCTCAATTGGACGATAACAAGCTGAAAACTCTGGACAAAAGACTGGTGACGGTCAAGCTGGGTCGGAAGCTTAAAAAAAATGGAACAATAAGTGAAAAAACCACCGCTAAAGCCATTGAAACTCTTGCCTCTTTTCGAGAAATAATCAAACGATTTAACCCAAAAAAGTGCAGAGCATGCGCTACTGAAGCGTTAAGAACCGCTCAAAACAAAACCAACTTCATCAATCTCGCTGAAAAAACTCTGGGTATATCAATTGAAACAATAAGTGGTGAAAAGGAGGCCAACCTTTGTTTGAAAGGGGTGATGGCCGGCATGAAAAAATTAAGCCAGGAACCTCTTATCCTGGCTGACGTCGGTGGTGGCAGCACTGAAATTATTTTCACTAATGACGGCAAAGAATACCAGACAGGAAGCTCTTCGGAACAACCCCTTAGTTTCAGCCTGCCCATAGGAGCCATTTCCCTGACAGAAAAATTTCTCGTCAATGACATCCCGAGCAAACGAGAAATTAAAGATATGACTTTTTACATACAACAATTTCTGCAACAACCTCTTCAGTCACTCGACCTCTCGAATAAAAATGCACCCCAACTTGTTGGCTCAGGGGGTACTGTTACTACAATGGCGGCAATGGACCTGGGCCTTACAGTATATGAAGAATCAAAAGTCCATGGCCACCATTTATCTACAGCAGCTATCGATACATTATGGAATCGGCTTGCCAGTCTTACTTTGCATGAAAAAGAAGCTATTCCGGCTCTTCAGGATGGCCGTGCTGAAATAATTCTTGCCGGTATAAAAGTGTATCAAGTACTAATGGACCTGCTCGGCAGCGACCGCTTGCTGGTCAGTGACTGGGGTCTGCTTGAAGGCATGCTCCTCAGCCTTACAGATAGAAAAACATTGAGTCAACTGAAATAAAATATGTGACACATGCGTAATGTAATTTAAAAGTCTTTTGCAATTACGCGGGTATTTTTGTATAAGACCATATTTAATTATTTGCGAAATAATTTAAATAAATACAGCGCTCCAGACATCCAAGTTTACTATCCGTTCGACAGCGCCAACTTCTTTTCACACCCATGAATATCATGCTCTAGGGCGCATAAGACTCCAAGCGCTTAACCGTGAAAACATAAATAATAACTTCTCTACATTACTTTTTTGAAAAGGAGACCCGCCAATGTTTCCGGAAAACATAGAACAGGCTTATACATTTGATGATCTTCTACTGGTACCGGCTTCATCAAAAGTTGTTCCTTCAGAAGTAGATACTTCGACATATCTCACTAGTAATATCAAGCTTAACATCCCCCTGGTCAGTGCCGCCATGGACTCGGTTACAGAGTCCCGCGCCGCTATCACCATGGCCCGGGAAGGCGGGCTGGGCATTATTCATAAGAACATGACAATTGAGGAACTGGCCCGTGAAGTCGAAAAAGTAAAAAAATCGGAATCAGGCATGATCATAGACCCTGTAACTGTTGAAGAGGGTCAGAGTGTAGCGGATGTTCAGAGAATGATGCGCAACTATAAGATATCCGGTGTCCCGGTTCTACGGGGGGAAAAACTTGTTGGAATCGTTACCAACAGGGACCTTCGATTCGTCTCCGATCCAACCCTTAAAGTTCAGGATGTCATGACCAGCAAAAATCTGGTCACCGCCAATGTCGGTATCACCCTTGAGCAGTCAAAGGCTCTGTTGCATGAACATCGCATTGAAAAACTCCTGGTTGTTGATGGTACTGGCAATCTCAAAGGACTTATCACTATCAAGGACATTGAAAAAATCCGCAAATTCCCAAACGCCGCCAAAGACGATAAAGGCAGGCTCAGGGTTGGCGCCGCACTCGGTGTTGGCGGAGACTTCCTGTTAGATGCAGAACTTCTCGTAAAGAATAATGTCGATGTGGTTGTGCTAGATTCAGCCCACGGACATTCCGAAAATATTGTTAATGCACTCAGAGATCTGAAAGATGCATTTCCGGACCTGCCTGTTATTGCCGGTAATGTCGCAACTTATGAAGGAACTGAAGCACTTATCAAAGCCGGTGCCGATGCTGTAAAAGTAGGAGTGGGCCCGGGCTCAATCTGCACTACAAGAATTGTTGCCGGGGTCGGCGTTCCCCAAATGACCGCTATCGGTAACTGCAGCATGGCCGCCGCCAAACATGACATTCCCATAATCGCCGACGGCGGTATAAAATTCTCCGGCGACATTCCCAAAGCAATCGGTATCGGCGCACATACAATAATGATTGGCAGCCTCTTTGCCGGAGCGGATGAAACTCCTGGAGAAACTTTCCTTTACCAGGGGCGAACGTACAAAGGCTATCGCGGCATGGGATCTTTAGGAGCCATGAAAAAAGGCAGCAGCGACCGCTATTTTCAGGATGATGTTGATAGTCCCAAACTTGTTCCGGAAGGAATAGAGGGTAAAGTACCTTACAGGGGCCCATTGTCCGAGATGATCTACCAGCTGGTTGGTGGCTTACGGTCAGGTATGGGATACCTTGGCGCTAACAACATTGAAGAACTGCGGCAGAAAGCTAAATTTGTCAGAATAACCACGGCAGGTCTTAAAGAAAGTCATGTCCATGATGTCATAATAACCAGGGAAGCACCCAATTACAGAAGCGATGTCTAAAAACCGGTTTCGGCTACAACATATGTATATATTTCATTAAGGAATTGTAATGGATATCCACAGCGAAAAAATTCTTATCCTCGATTTCGGTTCACAAACCACGCAACTCATAGCCCGCAGGATTCGAGAGCAGAAAGTATATTGTGAAATACACCCTTTTCATATCGATCTTGATACAATCAAAAAAATGTCCCCCAAGGGAATAATTCTATCCGGCGGACCCAGCAGTGTTTATGATAAGGACGCACCGGTAAGCGACCCCGGTATATTTGAACTGGATATTCCCATTCTAGGTATCTGCTATGGCGCCCAACTTATGACCACGCAGCTGGGTGGCAGGGTGGAACGGGCCGAGAAACGAGAATTCGGCAAAGCAGACCTTGAAGTGCAGGTTACAAGCGGTCTATTTGCGGGCATGGAAACCGGAGACGCTTGGCACCAGGTGTGGATGAGTCATGGCGACCGTATTGAAGAGCTGCCGGAAGGTTTCGGCGTTTCAGCTATCAGTGCACACTCTCCAAACGCAGCAATCCGTCACAATAATAAACCCCTGGTTGGTGTACAGTTTCATCCGGAAGTATCTCATACCATTATCGGAACAGATGTTCTCAGGAATTTTATATTTGGAATCTGCAACTGCGATCCGAACTGGACAATGCACTCCTTTGTGGAAAGTACCGTCAAGTTAATAAAGGAACAGGTTGGAGATGGCAAAGTAATATGCGCATTGTCCGGCGGAGTGGATTCGTCGGTTACAGCTGCCCTGGTCCACAAAGCTGTTGGAGACCGGCTTACCTGCATATTTGTCGACAATGGTCTTCTCCGAACGCAGGAATCCGGATCAGTCATGCGGTTTTTTAAGGAAAAAACCTCTTTGAACCTGATCCAGGTTGAAGCCGCCGACAGTTTTTTGAGCGAACTGGATGGAATTTCCGATCCTGAGAAAAAACGTAAACTCATTGGATACGGATTTATCAGAATATTTGAAGAAGAAGCACGAAAAGTAGGTGACGCCAAATACCTGGCCCAGGGAACTCTGTATCCCGATGTCATTGAAAGCGTTTCTCTCAAAGGTCCTTCCGCTGTAATTAAATCACACCATAATGTCGGCGGGCTTCCTGAGGACATGGAATTGAAACTGCTTGAACCATTACGGGAGCTGTTCAAGGATGAAGTCCGCGAGGTTGGCCTGGAACTGGGCCTGCCGGAAGAGGCTATCTATCGGCAACCTTTCCCCGGTCCCGGTCTCGCAATCCGTATACTTGGCGAAATTACCCGTGATCGGCTTGATATCATCAGGCAGGCGGATGTAATCGTACTGGAAGAGATGAAGCGCAGCGAAATGTACTACAATGTCTGGCAGTCATTTGCCGTACTTTTGCCAATTCAGACCGTTGGAGTCATGGGCGATGAGCGTACGTATGAAAACGTTGTTGCTATCCGTTGTGTTGACAGCAAGGACGCAATGACCGCAGACTGGACAAAACTTCCCTACGATCTTCTTGGTAAGATTTCCAACAGAATTATCAACGAGGTTAGAGGGGTTAATCGCGTCGTATACGACATATCCTCAAAACCACCCAGCACTATTGAGTGGGAGTAAAGTATTACGCCAAAGAACAATTAGTTTTTTTCGGCACAGGGTAGACAGACATAATCCTCACCCCGCCTTGACGTCTTGGGCTCCATCACTGTTTCACCGCACACACTGCAGGTAACGCTTTTATAGATCCTGGCTGGTTCCGGTAGAGGAACATCCACGTGTTCCACTTTGAAAAGTTCATTATCAGATGCCTTGAGGACACCTTCCATCTTGCGGGTTTTGCGGGACTGCACCACTTGAACCACTTCCTGCGAACGATCACCGGCGGCGTATCTATCCCACATTACTTTTTCTTCTTCGCTGTCTGGTGGCGGTGTCCACTTTACGGATATCCTGACGGCCTCACCATCTGAGCGACGTATGAATGTATAGGCCTGCTTTCCGTAATCCTTGAAAATAAGATTCCCTTTACCAAAAGTGCAGCCGGCCATAGCCTGGACCGCGTCTACAGCACATGAATTATTTTCAACAATAGCTACCAGTTCCTCATCATGTGCCCTGCCCCCCAATTCTTTCAGGACAAGGGCAGTCACGCGGTACCCCAAAGCGAGACCGGGGCAGGAATGGCCATGAAACTGAACGACTTCTTCGAATGTCATTGGAGAATCTCCTGAATATATTTGCTTCATAACATATCTTTAAAATTGCAGGTTTGCATGAAAATTTCTGACAAAAAACAATAGAAAAGCTATATTCACCCGATCGGTAACAGCAAGTACCGACTAAATATAAAATATGTGGTGAATTCATGAATATTGAAAGAAAAAGCAACCGTAAGGCCAGTGAAATACGGCCCGTTACTATTGAGAAAAATTTTCAGCCGCAGGCAGACGCATCTCTTCTTATCACTATGGGAGATACACACGTAATATGTGCGGTCACTGTTGAGGAATCCGTACCTCCATTTCTGAAAGATACCGGCAAAGGCTGGATTACTGCCGAATACGGCATGCTGCCCTGTTCGGCCAGTTCCAGGATGCAGCGGGAAGCGGTCCGTGGCCGCTCGGGCCGTACGTATGAAATACAACGTTTAATCGGCAGATCTCTCCGTATGATGGTAGATTTAAATAAACTAGGAGAAAGGACCCTGCGGGTTGACTGTGATGTTATCAGGGCAGATGGCGGAACAAGAACTGCCTCAATTACCGGTGCTGCTCTCGCTGTTAAAGATGCGCTGGCAGGACTTCAAGACAAAGGTTTAATCGCCGCAACGCCACTCACGCAGGTCGCGGCAATAAGTGTGGGTCTTGTCGATGGCCAACCACTCCTTGACCTTGATTACATCGAAGATTCATCTGCTGAGGCGGATGCAAACTTTGTCATGACAGGTGATGGGCGCCTGATAGAAGTGCAGTGTACCGCTGAAGAGCGCCCCTTTACGAGAAGTGAATTCGATGAGCTCACCGAACTGGCCCAAAAGGGAATAAACGAGCTCTCTGCATTATGGGACGATAAATGATAAGCAACAACAGACCGTCCCCTTTCAAACTGAAAGTAAAATCCTCGGAATGCGCGGCCCGTCGTGGAGAAGTGTCTACCCTGAATGGTGTTTTCCAGACCCCGGTCTTTATGCCGGTTGGGACCCAGGCCACGGTAAAAGCTGTGACCCCGGAAAACTTAACAGACCTTGGCGCCCAGATTATCCTTGCCAATACTTATCACCTTTTCATTCGGCCGGGCCATGAACTGATAAAAAGGTTTGGCGGGCTGCATAAGTTCATGAATTGGGATCGCCCCATCCTGACCGACAGCGGCGGTTTCCAGGTTTTCAGCTTACGAGATCTGGCAAAAATCACCGAAGAAGGGGCCGCATTCAAATCGCACCTTGACGGTGCCTCTCTGTTTCTAAGCCCTGAAGACGCTGTGGAGGTGCAAGAGGCACTTGGTACAGATATCATGATGTGCTTGGACACCTGCATCCCTTATCCCGCCAGCCGTGAAGAAACAATAAGCGCGACAGAACTCACCGGGCGTTGGGCCAAAAGATCACGCATCGCTCAGAAGGATACCGGACAGCTTCTTTTTGGCATTGTCCAGGGCGGCATGTACCACGACCTGCGCGCCAATGCCATTGATAAACTTGTAGAAATCGGTTTTGACGGATATGCCATGGGAGGTTTGAGTGTCGGAGAGCCAGTAGAACTCATGATGGACATTACTGAACAAACTGCCGCTATCATGCCGCAAGACTACCCTATCTATCTTATGGGTGTCGGCACGCCAGAAGATCTAGTTGAAGCTGTATATCGGGGAGTGGACATGTTCGACTGCGTCATGCCCAGCCGCAACGCCCGTAACGGAATGCTCTTTACATCAACAGGCAGACTTGTTATAAAAAATGCCAGATATCGTGACGATCCACTGCCGCTGGATGAACATTGCGACTGCTATGCCTGCCGTAACTATTCCAGGGCGTATCTGCGCCATCTGTTCACATGCCGTGAGATTCTGGCGTACCAGTTGAACACAATCCATAACCTGCATTATTATGTGGAACTTATGCGGGAAATGCGAGAAGCTATAGAAGGTGATTGTTTCATGCAGTTCAGAAAAGATTTTTACGCTAAACGAGAAAATAAAGACTAACGAGGTAGATTATGATTGGTATTGCTATGGCAGCAGGAGGTGGTGGAGCAGGAGCTCCGCAGGGCGGCGGAATTGCATCCTTTTTACCGCTTATTTTAATATTTGTTATCTTTTACTTTCTGCTCATCAGGCCGCAGCAGAAAAAAGCGAAACAGCATCAGAATTTTCTTTCCAACTTGAACAAGGGCGACAAGATTGTTACAAACGGCGGGTTATACGGTGAAATCACCGGGCTCACCGATGCGGCTGTTACTCTTGAAATTGCTGATAACGTGAAAGTGAAGGTGTCACGGCAGCATATCCTCGGTTCCGCAAAAGTTGTCTCTGAAGGCGGTGAGGGCGCTGCTGCAAAAAGCGGTGGATGAAGTATAAAAGGCTGTTAATTTCACCGTGAGTGAGAGTTGCCTGATTTCTTCCTGAGAAGCGCATTTTCTTCCCAGCCGGATTCAGGACAAGAAGTCTCTGAGGGAAAGGTTTTGATCACCACCCGGTCACCCGGATTGGCCTGTTCAAGAGCTTTCCCTTCTTTATTTATCATCTCTTTAATTTCAACAGGGAAGACATCAAGTCCCTTCCCAAGATATTCAACTCTTGTCCCTTTTAACAGGGTGTTTCTTACCTCTATTTCCAGATCAGGCTCGAAACCTGAATGCTTCACAACTCCCGCAGGTTCGTATTCATGAACTGCTCGAGGGCTATCGTACAGCATATCATCACTGCCCGGCGCATTTGGCAGACCGCTGATGAAATTCTCTGTTACTCCCCTGGTGCCAGTTTTGGTGAGCTCTTCCATAAATTCAGGCGGCATACCAATATCTTTATCCATTGATGAAGCAGCAATATAATCGAGTGCTGCTCTGTACACCCGCACTACACCACCCACGTAGTAAACCCCTTTCATACGACCTTCAATTTTGATGCTGTCAACCCCAGCCCCGATAAGAGCAGGAAGGCGATCCAAAAGGCATAGATCCTTTGAATTGAATATATAGGTGCCCCGATCATCCTCCTCTACCGGAAAATAATGCCCGGGGCGTTTTTCTTCCACCAAAGTATATTTGTATCTACAGGGATGCGCGCAGTCTCCCTGGTTGGCATCTCGCCCGGTCAGATAATAACTGAGCAGACAGCGCCCGGAATATGAAATACAGAGGGCACCATGCACAAAAACTTCAACCTCCGTGTCCTGTATTCCTGCTGCTTCAGCCTCATTGGTGAGCGCTTTTTTCACAGCAGATATTTCCTCAAGTGACAATTCCCGGGCAACATTGATTCGTGTCACTCCCTGCTTCTGCCAGAAAAGTGCGCTTGCTGCGTTAGTGACATTGGCCTGGGTGCTCAAATGAACCGGCATGTGGGGAGTGAGTTTCCTGGCTCGCATGAGAATACCCGGATCGGAAACGATGATTCCATCTGCTTTGATCTTACTGAGATGCAGAAGATAATCGTCCATGTCGGCCAGGTCTTTTTCATGCGCCATGACATTAACGGTCACATAAACCTTGACCGATCGCTCATGGGCATAGCCTATGGCCTTTTCCAATTCCGTTTCGGAAAAGTTTGTCGCATGAGCCCGCAGGCTGTAATGCTTACCGCCACAATAGACTGCATTCGCACCATAATGAATGGCGGTCACTAGTTTTTCAAAGTTGCCGGCTGGCGCCAGTAATTCAGGTATTTTCATAGTTAGTTATAACGTAAATGAAATATCGAGGATAAGTCGCAATTTTTCGCAATTTTTAACATAATATCGTATTGTAATATACTTGCGAATATGCTGGAAACAAAAACAGGCTCCTAGGCTATACCTGAACCGACAACTCTTTTCAAGGCTTTGGTAATCAAATGTCTCACCAAAAAGTCGGCGTTGCCATGAGCGGCGGAGTGGACAGCTCCGTTACGGCGACACTGCTGCAAAAACAGGGTTATTCTGTACATGGTTTTTTCATGGCCCTGGCCCAGCCGGATCTGGAGCAGCAGGTCGAACGGGTACGCAGAATAGCTGACTTTCTGGATATTCCCCTTGAAGTTGTCGATATCAGAAAAGAATTCAATCGGGAAGTTCTCGACTATTTTACCAGTAGTTATTTTGCCGGTCTGACCCCGAACCCCTGCCTGGTCTGTAATTTTGAAATAAAATGCGGCTGTCTGTTAGATATTGTAACACAAAAAGGGCTCGACTTCCTGGCTACAGGTCACTACGCCCGCATAGTACCTGCACCTGACGGTTCTGGTTTTCAGCTAATGAAAGGACTGGACGCAAAAAAAGACCAGTCGTACTTTCTGGGGCGTCTGACTCAGGATAAGTTGCGCAAATTGAAAATGCCACTTGGCGAATACACCAAGGATAAGATATATGAAAAAGCAGCGGAGATAGGGCTTTCCGGCCTGCACGGTGACGAAAGTCAGGATGTATGTTTTCTTAAAGACCGCGATGTCGCTTATTACCTGGCCCAGCGACATGATATTAAACCGGTTTCCGGAGACATAGTTGATCAGCCCGGTAAAGTACTGGGTAAGCATAAAGGTATTCACGGCTTTACAGTAGGCCAGCGGCGAGGACTCGGAATACCTGACGCGACTCCCTATTATGTCATTGAGCTCGATCCTGTGAACAACAGGGTTGTGATCGGAAAAAATGATGATCTATTGAAAAAGGGAATGACCGTGCATAACGTAAGTTGGATAGCCGGCAGCACACCGGAACTACCACAAAATTTTCACGTAAAAATCCGTTACCGATTCAAACCGGCTGAAGCAGATGTGGAACGTTTGGAATTGCCAGACAGCAAAGGACAAGAATTAAAAGTTCACTTCAAAGAACCCCAAAGAGCAATTACCCCTGGTCAGTTTGCCGTATTTTATCAGGAAGATGCGGTTATCGGCAGCGGTGTTATAAGCCGGTGAACTCAAGGGATGAAATATAAGTTACCAGTCACGTAACAACATGTGGCTGTTCGAAATAATGATAGTTATTATGAAAGGATTTTTTTTATAATGCCATTTCACGAAGCTGAGGCGGACCTAAGGCGGAGAAAAACAATTTGGCGGAGCTCGCCAGAGGCGGACGACTTTCCGAATCGTCCGCCTCTGGCGAGCAGTCCTCCCTAGGGGATAAACTCCAGGTAGTCCGCCTGAGGTGGACCTGTGCTTTTCTTTTGATTCGTTTTCTTTGGACAATCAAAGAAAATGAAAATGTATTGCCTGAAACCATAATAATTACAAAATCATGACCCCTGATATTTCTTAAAATATTTTTTCAACGATATAAAGCTGTTATTGATAAAATTCATATCTAACCAGTGGTATATCTAAAATTAAAATTATGTATAAAAAAGATAAAAGCCCGAACACCGTGGCCATAGCCACTTTAGGTTGCAAGGTAAACCAGTTCGAATCTGCTTCTTTCCTGAGCGGCTTTGCGGAGCACGGCCTGGAAGAAGTCCCTTTTTCAAATGCTGCGGACATTTATGTGATAAATACTTGCGCCGTAACAGCAAAAGCAGGCTCACAATCACGGCAGCTTATCAGACGGGCCCTGCGTGCAAATCCCAATGCCCGTTTTATCGTTACCGGTTGTTATGCCCAGGCAGAGTCAGAAAAAATCAGGGAAATGACCGACGCGCCTCTTTACATAATTGGAAACGCCGATAAAGACCAACTGGTAAGCACTGCTGTAGCAGAAAGTAAAAACGGCAGTATCATGGATTTGGAAAGTTCTTTGCATGAAATTGCTACTAAAAAAGAGATCTGCGATCTGCCCGTAAAGAAGTTTTCCGGACGTACTCGCGCCTTTCTTAAAGTTCAGGACGGCTGCAACAACTTCTGTTCCTACTGTATCGTGCCCTACACCAGGGGGCGCAGCCGCAGCCTTTCCCTGGAAAAATGTATTGTTCAGGCACAGGTCCTGGCCGAACAGGGTTACCGTGAACTGGTTTTAACCGGTATTCATATTGGAGCTTATGGTCATGACCTTTCTCCTCGTACAGACCTTTTTCATCTACTGTTCGAGCTTGCAAAACACACCCCTGATATCCGCTACCGCATCAGTTCATTGGAGCCCACTGAAATCACAGACGAGATTCTTCAGCTAATTGCGGACACAGAAAATATCATGCCGCACCTGCACATCCCCCTGCAGAGCGGTGATGACAATATCCTGAAAAAAATGAACAGACTCTATACGGCCCTAGATTCCGCAGCAATTGTTAAAAAAGCAAAAAAAATCCTGCCAGAGGCTGCCATTGGTGTAGATGTTCTTGTCGGTTTTCCGGGCGAGGATGATGAAGCCTTCTCCAATACCATCAGCCTTCTGGAAAAACTGCCGATTACCTACCTGCATGTTTTTCCATACTCAAAAAGGCCTGGAACCAGGGCGGCAGATTTTCCCGATCAACTGGCAAACAAAATCAAAGAAGAAAGGGTTGCATGTCTGCGTGAATTAGATCATAAAAAACGTACAAAGTTCTACTCCAGCCAAATCGGGAAAGTTCATAGGATGCTGATTGAAATCGGTAACCGCAAATCATCTTTCCTGAAAGGTTTTACCGATAACTATGTCCCGGTAATTATCAAGGCGTCGATAGAAGACGCCAATAAGGTTCTGGATGTCGAGCTGCAGCGGCTGGATGACAACAAGGTACTTGGTAGAATTGTAAAATGAACGGATCTTCCGTTTAAAGAAAGGAACAACCTGCAGACATGATCGGTGAGATAATTGCCATAGGAAATGAGCTTACATCAGGCAGAATACTGAACACAACCAGTCATTTTGCCGCCGGCCATCTGTTTTCCGCCGGCCATGAGTTGCTTGCCATGTCCACAGTGGGCGATACTCCGGAGGAAATTGGCAAGGCCCTGAAACAGGCTATATCCCGTGCAGAATTTGTAGTTGTTACCGGAGGCCTGGGAGCAACAAGTGATGATCTCACCAACGAAGCAGTTGCAAATGCCTTGGACAGACCGACAAGGCTCTATCCTGAAATTCTTGAAAAATTAAAGCTGCATTCACGAAAAGATTCGAGCAAGAAGTGCGAATCATTGGAAAAACTTGCCTGGCTTCCTGAGGGAGCAAAGATTCTGAACCCTGATTCCCGTATGGCCGGCTATTTCCTTGTTCATGATGATATACCCGTTTTTTTCCTGCCCGGTGTTCCACACGAGATGGAAGAGCTGCTGGCTGAGCGCGTTATTCCAATTCTTTCAAAGGGCTCCAGAGTGTCGGCTCGGTACGTCTGGCAAAAAGTATATAAGGTCTTCGGGCTCACGGAAATTGAAATTAACCAGGCCCTTTGTGACCTGGAAGAAAGTGACTCCCGCATTAGCATTGGCTACTATCCGGTATATCCCGATGTGCATGTAAGCCTCACCGTTGTTGACGACAACTTTAAAGATACGGAAGATTTTTATCGCAAGACATCAGCTAAAATTGAAGCTCTGCTCGGCGAATTTATTTACGGCTCAGATGCAGATACTATGGAAAGTGTTGTCGGGAAACTTTTAAAGGAAAAGAATAAAACCCTTGCTGTGGCCGAATCCTGTTCAGGTGGTCTTATCGCCCACAAAATAACTACTGTACCTGGAAGCTCAGATTACTTTTTGGGTGGAGTTGTTGCCTACAGCAATGACTTGAAAGAACAATTTCTAGGGGTGGAAAGAGAAACACTCGCTCAACATGGAGCCGTAAGCGGCCAGACAGCACGGGCCATGGCAGAGGGAATTCGTGAAACAACCGGTGCAGACATTGCGGTTTCGGTAACTGGTATCGCAGGTCCGTCGGGCGGTAGCGACGAAAAACCTGTCGGAACCGTGTATTTCGGCCTGGCTGCCGAGGACAAAAGTTTCGATTTCTGTCACCTTTTTTCAGGAGAACGTTGGCAAGTTCAGGAAAAGACTGCCCAAAAAGCATTGGATTATATTCGACGCAAGCTACTTGATAAAAAGCTTGAAGAAAATTAATAAATATTCTTGTAAATCCCTGCCGATTTATTACGATACACAAGGCTGACTTCCGTGTTCATCCTCTTGGAACATAACCTGTTTTTTTTAAATATATCAAAACTTTGACTATCACCTAAATACTGGGGAGCAAGTAATTATGTCCACTTCAAACGACAAATCCAAAACGCTCGACAACGCCATGTACCAGATCCAGAAGCAGTTCGGCAAAGGCGCAATTATGCGTTTGGGCTCACAAGAAGCTGAATCCATTCCAGCAATCTCAACAGGTACCTTGAGTCTCGATATAGCAACCGGAGTCGGTGGGGTGCCCTGCGGTCGGGTCACAGAGATTTACGGGCCTGAATCATCAGGTAAAACAACTCTGGCCCTGCACGTTATTGCTGAAGCCCAGAAAAAAGGTGGAGTTGCTGCATTTATTGATGCGGAGCACGCTCTTGATGTTTCCTATGCTTCAAGGCTTGGTGTCAATGTCGATGACCTTCTTGTCTCGCAACCGGATTATGGTGAACAGGCCCTGGAAATTGCCGAAGTGCTTATAAGGAGCAATGCTGTGGATGTCATTGTTGTCGACTCAGTGGCCGCCCTGGTCCCTAAAGCTGAAATCGACGGCAATGTTGGTGATACACATGTCGGTCTGCAGGCACGTCTCATGTCACATGCGCTGCGTAAATTCACCGGTGTTCTGAAGCGCAGCAACACTGCGCTTGTATTTATCAATCAGATTCGCATGAAAATCGGCGTCATGTTCGGCAACCCAGAGACAACCCCCGGCGGCAACGCCCTTAAATTTTACAGCTCCATGCGGATGGATATCCGCAGGCTTGCCCAGATAAAGGACGGCACTGAAGCAATGGGCAACAGGACCAGGGTTAAAATGGTCAAAAACAAAGTAGCCCCGCCGTTCAAGATGGCAGAATTTGATATCATATACGGAGAAGGTATTTCCAAGGTCGGCGACCTGCTTGATCTTGCCGTTGACCAGGATATTGTTGAAAAAAGCGGCGCCTGGTATTCATACGGTGGCGAGCGCATAGGCCAAGGCCGTGAAAACACGAAAAAATTTCTGAAGGAGCACCCCGAAATGACAGCGGATATTGAAAAAAAGGTAAGGCTTGGATACGGACTGCCTGTTGAAGGTGAAGTGAAAGAGGAAACAAACGATAAATAAAAAGACAATGACATGGATACGCATGCTGGCAAGGATAAATAGCTACTCGCAGATACTTGGCTTTGCCGGTTTGCCTAACCCCGCCGAATTTAAAAATGAGAGAACAACCAATGAAAATGTTTCAATATATTACAATTGACAGCAAAGGTTTTATTGAAGAAATCTGGGCCTGCGAAAACTGTCGAAAGAAGAATAGTATTCAGATATTGAAAGGCAAATGGCGGCTGATTGATAAATGTGAAAAAGCTGACTTTCAATGTGATAGTTGTCGAACAATGCAGGCTGGCACTGAACAGCCGGTTCTCTCTGAGAAACAACCAGAAGGGAAAACGCCTCTCTTTTAATGAAAGGCAAGAATTACGTCAAGACATACCCAATTATTCTTTTTTTCTCTTTATACCAGTTTGTTACTTTTCTACATACCTGATCGACTTTGTTGATGACAAAACCATAGTTTGGCTTTCCCAATAACAGGTTAAATGTTAAGGCCGGGTGAATTTCATCCGGCCTTTATTATTCCTGTTATTCCATGTAACTTCCTGTTTTTTCTATTGACTTTGCCCAACCGACTTGTCTATTGTGCAATCTGTTTGTGAGGGAAAAGAGAAAAAGATCAGTCCTGAAATTTAGATAATCTGCAACATCATGCCCAATGGTGGGTGTTTTACTTTTTGTGAAAATAACAATTAAAGAGATCCTAATATGATTCTAAAAATTCTCGCATCAGCACTTACAGGTATAGGTGGTCACTATATGAACCGCAGATGGGACAAAGCTATCCTGTTCTTATGCCTGTTTGTTATCTACTGGGCTGCTGCTTACGCATTATTTATTTTCACAATCAAGGGCATAACCTTTTCACCAGACGACTTTGCACAGAAAATCGATGATGCTACCCAGGTATTATTAAAAACTTTAATAGGGATTGTTATTCTATGGCTGGTCAGTCTCATCATCACCATTTTAGATTGTAAAAACAACATTGAACCGAACATCGTCAAATGGACAAAACCTGGAATCACAGGCGCAGTCCTTACATCAATTCTGTCATTTGTTTTCCTAGCCGCCACAGTCACAACTTACATATCATTATCTAAGAGTAAAATTGCTTTTCCAGAATCCGCATCCTACGAGTCTGATACATTCAATCCGATCTCACACAACTTTTATGAGTATTTGTATTTTGGTGGCGCACCATCTAACTCGCGCCAGCTTCCTGCCCCTCCTACTGGAGAAGGCATACTAAAAGGGGAAATTTCTTATGAAAACAATCCAGCAGATGGAGTTACTTTAGCGGTTATTTTAAATTCAAAATACAGGGCTAAAGATATTGTCACAGACTCAAATGGAATTTTTACAGTTAACTTACCTCCTGATCAATGGATAATTAATTCTATTCAAACTGAAAGTTGGGAACACAAACCGCAGGAAGGAAGTTTTTCAATGTATTCTGGTAAGGAAGAAAAACTTAAAGGCGACAGTTATAACCGCTACGAATATTTTCAAAATACAGGATACCCTGTAAGCGTAACTAAAGACTCTCGCACTATCCATATCAACGCCACAATTAGTAAAAATATTCAATTACAATGGCCCGATCCTAATGTCGAAGGAATCAAGGCAACTATTAACGATACAATAAGCTGGGAGAAATACCCTGAGGCGTCCCGATATTATATTGAGATAAAAAAAATAAAGAGAGAAGGAACGACAACTTATTTCGAGCAAGTAACATCAAGAATTCTGGCAAATGAAACCTCACTGCCGCTTTCAAGCTTGAAGCATATAAAAACAAATGGAAAAGAAAAAACAGAATATGCAGCAGATATATTTGCTTTTTCTAAAGACGGGACACTCATAGCTGAAGTATCAGAAACTCACCAAGGCGGCACATTTCTACTATCTGATGGAAATATTCTGGTTGAGGACGAACTGGATAATCTTTATGGTCTTTCATCTGTTGAAGACCCTGATGAGTTTGAAAAAAAGATGGAGGCAATCTCACTAAATAAACAGAAAGCTTCCGCTGTATCGGTCTTAATTGATGAAGATATGCTTGTTGAAGCAAAGGAATTGCTAAAACATATTGATTCGGAATACTTAAAAGGGAAAAAAGAGGTTCTTTCAGGCTATATTTTTGCATTACAGGGTAAGTGCAACAAAGCAAATGAAATGTTTGATAAAGCCACAAACATAAATCCAAACGTTTGTATACCTGACAATTACAAAAGAAACTGCAAATAGATATTAGTGTCTCACACAGATAGACGTTATCTTGCCTTTTTATTATTCCTCCCGTCCCTTCTAACTTCTTGTTTTTTCTATTGACTTTGCGCAACCGGCTTGCCTATGGTGCTATTTGTTTGTGGATGTCGAAGGTATCCGTAGTGCCCGGCAAGGTTATTTCTTTGTGCGCGACGCCGGCGAGGAGTATGGAGACACTGCAAAGATTGAAAAAGATGTTTGAGTGGTGACTACTATCACTTTTTATTTAACAGAATAAAACAATTTGAATATTCGATGGGTACTATATGTGTTGTTTAATGAATGAGGAAAAGGGGTCAAGTTGAAGTACTTTGAGCAAGAAACCACAGCGAGGTAATTGTCGTGAGGGAAGAATACAGAATGATTCGATCTATATTGAGTATTCCAATACATCTTCGGATGTGGATTTTTATATTTACTGTTATTTTACTCAACGGCTCACTGGTATGGGCAGAAGAAGACAGATCGGTGCTGTGGGAAAAATTACGATCCGGGGAGCATTTTGTCATGATTCGACATGCTTTAGCTCCAGGAATGGGAGATCCGGCTACGTTCACAATCAACAAATGTGAAACCCAACGGAACCTTTCTCAGCAGGGTCGTGATCAAGCGCGTTACATTGGTGAGCTTTTTCGTAAAAATGGGATTAGTGCGGCACAAATTTATTCCAGTCAGTGGTGTCGGTGTTTAGATACCGCGAAACTTCTAGGTTTGGGAACCGTAAAGGAACTGCCTATTTTGAATTCCTTTTTTAAAGATTTTGATAATGAAATACCACAAACAGAAGCACTCGCTCAATGGCTCCGCAAGCAATATCTGACTACAACTATGGTCTTGGTGACCCATCAGGTTAACATCACCGCCTTCACTGATATTTATCCCGGCCCTGGAGAAATGGTGATCGTTCATCGACAAAAAAACGGACATTTTGATACGGTAGGTACAATTGAAACTTACTGAGTACAGGCTTGTTGTGCTGCGTCTTCTATAGCCGGTAAGAAGGCGGTAGGGAATAATGGGAATCTGGCTGGTTTTACACCAGGAACGCGTTGGGGAATCATGTCATTTTTTAGTGTACACAAAAAAGGTTGCCCCCAAAGAAGAACTTATGGATAAAAATGATGCCTGGGAAATAGTTCGGGTGGCGCGCCTGTTACCTGATACATACACAGGGAATCGCTATGGTCAATTAGAGCAAAACAAACAAATGGCGACCGCGTTCTATGACCTCATGTTTAACCAGAATTAACCCCGTGAGGCGATCGAGCTGTACGGCAGCGCTGATGAATACATTCAACACAATTCGGAAGTAGCCGACGGCAAGAACGCCTTTATTGAATATTTTGAGCATATGTCCAGGGAGTATCCCGGAAAGCGGGTTTCTTTCAAGCGCGTAATTGCGGTAGGAAACTTTGTAACAGCAACTCTGACCATCAGCTATCGATGATGACTGGAGTTATGAGAACTTCGAAATGAACCACAAACAACTCTTTCAATGTGGCTTCGGGCCATATGATAACCCTACTGAATTTACCGGACAATCGCATGCAAAAAAACGGCAGCAAAACTCCACAGCAATAAAAAACTGCCAACCCCATCCTTGAAATGCTGTTTTGAAAAAAATGAAAGAAGAATTTATAGAATATGAGCTGGTTCTGGAAACACAAAGTTCCGGAGACCGTGCGTTTCTTAGATCTATTCTGGATGCTGAGGGAATTACCTATTTTATTCAGGGTGAGCATGTTGCACAATATATCTATCATGCTGTACCGATGAGGCTAATGGTAAAAAAAGAAGATGCGGCAAAAGCCCGCGAAATCTTAAAAGATGTTAAGTTATCGACCACATATGGCTGCATTAAACGTTTTGAAGGTAAAGATTGATAACATAATGAAGTTTCAATGTATGACAATTTCAAATTATACCATCCGATATGCCCATGGCGGTCACCCCGAAGCTGAAACATTTTCGCCGCTGCCCCCTCTTCCGCAGGGCATTATGTCCCAGGAAAGCCCACGGAAATCTGTATAATTTTGCGGTGCAAAAATAATGAGTCAACAAAAATATATTCAGGTCTGGGATTTACCGGTGCGCATCTTCCACTGGTCCCTGGTTGTTTTAGTCTTCATAGCATTTGTCAGCGGAGATGAAAAAAGCTTTATTCACATTTACTCCGGTTATGCCGTTCTAGGGTTAATATTTTTTCGCTTTGTGTGGGGCTTTACAGGAAGCAAATATGCCCGTTTTTCGAATTTTTTGTACCCCCTTCCCAGGCAATCCAGTACGTGAGGGAAATCCTGCAGGGATCTCCCAGGCACTACCTTGGCCATAATCCGGCCGCAGGATGGATGGTGATATCTTTACTCATAACGTTGACCCTTGTCTGTGCAACCAGCCATATGGCATACAGAGTTAAGGGACAGGGCCCGTCGGCACAGGGATTTACCATGATAAAATATGCCCATGCGGACAGCGATGAAGATCGTGTGGGTTCGAAAGATGAATCAAAAGAAGATGAATTCTGGAAAGAGTCACATGAAGCAGTTTCTCTTATACTTATGATACTCATTCTTCTTCATATAACGGGGGCCTATGTTTCAAGCAAACTCCACCATGAAAATCTTGTTAAAGCCGTGATAACAGGAAATAAAGAGAAGAAAGGCTGACTGGCAGCCTGGCTTGGATCACTACTTGTTAAAAATTGCTGTCAGTTTATCTTTTCTGTAATCAAAGATGCGCTGTAAGGTTTTTCTGACAAATAGTACATGGATAAGGGAACCGAGCTGAAAATACGGCAGTGCGTAATGTACACGGTCAATAATTTTTGTCCTGCCGTCTACCTCCTCCAGCTGGTGATAATGATACCAGAGTTTAAAGGGCCCAACTCTCTGCTCGTCCACGAAAGAGTGTTTTTCTCTAATATGCTTAATTTCAGCAACCCATGTTCGCGCACCAATAATGGGTATGCTTATCCGGTACTCTATGACCAGACCATTGTACATCTCTGCGGGTATATCCGAAACAATATGAAAATGAAGGTCGGGCGGGGTTATTTGATTGAGATTGGCCGGATTCCTCAGAAAATTCCAGGTATCAGCCAATGCCGAACTCACCAGCAGTTCTCGTTCAAGTGTATAAAGTGGGGTTCCTTCGAATATCATATCTCTCATCGTTTGGACGCTGACCCTTGCAATTACTATAATAATAATTATTTAGATAAAATATGAAAGTAATTTCCAAGATCACTATATACCATAATCATTAGGCAGGAGACATTCCCCTGGGAAAAAAGCTGCACTCGATCACTACCATTGAAGCCTCACCGGAAAATGTCTGGCTGGTTCTTACCGACACAAGCTTGTGGCCCCGCTGGGGACCCTCGGTGACCGATGTAAGAAGCGCCACCAGATTCATTGGCATGGGCTCCAAGGGAAATGTGCGCACAATTATCGGCTTATGGCTGCCCTTTGAAGTAACATCCTATGACAAAAAAAATATGTATTGGAACTGGAAGGTATACAATATTCCTGTAACCGGTCATCGCGTGAAAAAGATATCAGATAGCCGCTGCCATCTTGTATTTGAAGTACCTTTCATTGCGGCACCCTATCTAATAGTGTGCAAAATTGCCGCATTGAGGATTAAACAAATAGTTGGATCGACAGGCAGCTTCTGAACTGTCAAATCATTGTTGCGGCAACAGTTTTGATGAGGTCATCTGTATGATTAGGTTAAGTTAGGCTAAGAGTAGGCTAAGAGTCAGGCATGCATTATTGCATTATCTTGCGACATCAACACTCACACAAAGCGGACCAGATTGATTAACAAATTGATTGATTTTTTCTTATTTCTGCCATAATCTTTAAGTCTAATATGTTAGCATCCTCTTTTGGTTTGAAATTTAATGGGTTATCCGTTATGTAACGGATTTGGAAGGGTATCCCCGTGGGATTTTAAAAACTATCTGATCTTTTATACGAGGCCCAGAATCTACTCTACTAACTTCATTTTCTGAGGTGAAGAATGAAGATTCTCGAACCAATCGAGGGACGTACAATTGACATTATAGAACGATCTCCTGTTGCCATTGCTCAAAGACGATGGATGGCACTACTTGCGGCTATGTTTCCAGTTGTCTTCCTTGTATCCAGTTTTCTTCTCGGCAGAACCGACTTCCAGCCATCAATAAGTGACTACTACTGGACAAAAGATATTGAACGCAACATTTTTATAGGTGTCTTGTGCTTTGTTGCTTCGTATCTAATCCTGTATAAAGGATATACTTGGCTCGAAGATCGTGCACTTGATCTTGCAGGTGTATCTGCTGTCGGGATTGCATTGTTCCCAGTACCTCAAGAGCCAGGTATATCTGCACACTACATATTCGCAGTTACCTTCTTTTCCTGCATATTTTACGTTTGTATTGTTATGTCGAGTACGACACTATCGTTAGCAAGTCCAGAAAGAAGAAACTTTTTTCGCTGGTGTTATAGGGTATGCTCTGCTGTAATGGTCGGAATCGTTATTTTCGCGGTTATATTGGCTATGTTAAGCCTGCTACTTAAAGAATACAAGGGACACAGAGAGGTTCTTTCCAATAACCATATAATTTTCTGGATAGAAGCATTTGGGATTTGGGCATTTAGTGCATATTGGTATATAAAATCTCGGGAGTTAGATTCTTCGCTGTCTTTCATACCTTTCTTAAAGAAATGAACCACCTAACCAGTCATTAACCGGACCGTCCGACCTGGGCGACTTTTTCAAACATCTTCGGGTCGCTTGCTTGTTGACAGTCCTTCCGGTGGCCGGTTAGCTCTACGTTAAGCGTCATTGTTATAATAATTGTAACAAAAAAAGGGGTCAAGTCTCCATTTGACTCTTGTTGGTTTTTTCATTTAATAATCAGCACAATAGAATTGTGGAAGGCATTATTTTTTGCATTATTGGACCTCATTCACAGCAGGAATAAGCAGATCCGATTGATTAACAAATAGTTTGCGTTTTTGCTGATTTCTGACATAATTTTTAAGCCTCAAGGGGCTCCTTCCTTTTTTATTGTTTAAAATAAACTGGTTACCCGCTATGTAATGGATTTGGAGGGGTATCTCCATGAGATTAAAAATAACTAATGATCTCTTATACGAGAGCGCAAAATAATAATGTTGCGCGTTGCGCAACATGGTGTATAATAAAGCATGATTAAATCATTTGAACACAAAGGGCTGCAAAAATTTTTCGAAACCGGAAGCCAAAAGGGTATCAAGCCCCAACATAAACAAAAACTCAAGATTAGACTTACAGCCCTGGATACCGCAACTTGTATTGAAGATATGGATTTACCCGGTTTCAGGCTGCACCAGTTGAAAGGAAGGAAAAAAGGCCTGTGGGCTATCGATGTCAACAAAAACTGGCGTATCGTTTTTAAATTCAAAGACGGCAACGCATATGTTGTCAACTATGAGGACTATCACTAATGAGCATGTACAACCCACCACACCCAGGCGAATTCATTCAAGAGGTTTACTTGAATCCTCTCAATATCAGTTACCGGAGTGTTGCCTTAAAGCTAAAGGTGTCCCCTTCCACCTTTCTCCGCCTTATCAAAGGGCAAAGCAATTTAAGCCCTGAAATGGCACTGCGCCTTTCCAAGGGGCTCGGCAGAACTCCTGAGAGCTGGTTGGCAATGCAGGACAACTACAACCTTTGGCATGCCAGACAATCAGTTAACCTTGATGAAATAGAACCTCTGGCAGTGAATGCTTAACAGCCAATAAGTTCTAACAAATGCACAAGGATTGCCAGCACTGACGCGCTATCAAACTGTGAGCTCAAACTTTAGCCATCACAAGAGTTGACACATTCCTATCGATCGCGGTATTGTATTACAAAATACTATCGATGGAGGATTCGACATGCAAACTGTAACGGTATCACCAAAATTCCAAGTCGTAATACCCAAATCTGTAAGGGAAACCCTACAACTTCGCCCAGGCCAGAAAATGCAAGTTGTGGAGTATGAGGGCCGAATAGAACTTATACCCGAACGGGACATAAAAGAACTGCGGGGCTTCCTGAAAGGTATCAATACAAAATTTGATAGAGAGGGAGACAGAGTATGAATATTGTCGACTCCTCTGGCTGGCTTGCATACTTTGCCGATGAACCTCAAGCAAAGCATTTCCATAAACCCCTTAACGATTCGTCTTCCTTAGTTGTTCCAACAATAACGCTTTATGAAGTATTCAAGGTCGTGTTGCGGGAAACCACAGAAAATGAAGCCTTACATGCAATTGCTGCAATGCAAAAAGGCAAAATCGTTGATCTGACTCCTTCGCTGGCCATCACTGCTTCAAAGCTTAGTTTAGAATATAGCCTGCCAATGGCTGACAGCATCATTTTAGCAACTGCAAAAGGTAATGAAGCAGTGATATGGACTCTGGACTCAGATTTCAAAAAAATTAAAGGCGTTAAGTACTTTCCTAAAAAATAAACATGGCTAACAATCGCTGGAAAACGACGCGCTTGATCAGCGCGCGTCTCAGCTCAAGCGTCAGTGTTCCATAGGAGCACCAGTAATAAAAATGTATGATGATGCAATTTCGGAAATGGGTATTGATAGTAAAGATAGACTTTACATCATTCCACTATCTCAAAAATTTCCATATATATACCGTGAAGCTATGGAAGTGCATTGGGATAGCAAGGGAGGTTTCTTGTATTCACCGAAACCAAGGGAATGGAGTTATTTTGATTGGTATCGGCAAATAATCAGTGCTGTAAAAGAGCAAGGATGCACCCTTTACATTACTGAAAAGACAAAATGGGTAAATATACCAAACGGTTTGAAGGCTGAAATAGAAGCATTGGACGCAAACATATGATCAAAAAGCTGTGATTAACTAATTAATATAAAACACAAAAAAGAAACAAAGGTCAGGTTCATTTTATTTTATTTTTGCTTCTTTGTTCGGTCCCAACCATCTCTATATCCTTCCCGATATTTCCGCTCCAACAGAAGGTCCGGATATTTCTCATCCATATCTTTAGTGCCATATAAGGCCTTCTGCTTTCCCGCTTCAAAGCCTCTTTCATAATACTGTTGCTGTATTTCCAGATCGGTACTACTGCCGTTTATTGAAATAATTATACAATTCCTGATCAGCACGAATGCTACCACAATAATCAGGAATTGCAGAAACCTGAGACCAAATCTTCTATGCAAAGGGAGTTCTTGTTCTTTCTCCGCCATAACCTTAAACCTTACTTATGTGATTGTGACCTGTTCGAAAAAAATCACCATGCAGCTGTTGTAAATCTAAAAAGATGCATATATTACTTAAACATAACCACGAAACCTAAATGATCCATAATTATAAGATGTTGGCCACCACAGAAAGAAAAAAAATAATTGATTAACTGGAGGCGTTTATGAAAAAAATTCTACCTACCATCTCCCTTCTGACATTGACAATATTCCTCTGTCCTCTGCCCGCTTTTTCTGTAGAAGTTGGCGATTTGG